>NZ_LAJY01000001.1 GCF_000963705.1 Elstera litoralis
GGGCGGGGTCAGAACAAAAACCAGCGTCCCGACGCCGAGGCAAAGGCCGGTTTGTAGCAAGGCGAGCAGAGCGGCGCGGCTGGGATCGAAATCCAAGCGCAGCGCCTCATAGAGGGCGACTTCCAGCGTCGTCGCGCCGGGTCCGCCGCCCAAGGCCAGCACAATCGTAAAACTGCCCGCGCAGAGCAGAAAAATCAGCGCGGCAATGCCAAGGAGGGCGCTGAGAATCACCGGGCGGTCGATGTAGCGCCAAACGTGGCGGGGCGTGAAGCCGAGTTGCGCCGCCAGCCGCCAGCTTTCCCCCGGTACAGTTTCGAGCGCGCGCAGCAGCAGGCGCACCGCCAAGGGTAGATTGAAAACACATGGGCGAGTAGAATGCCGCCGAGCCCATAGAGCGGCGGCATCTCGCCGCCGAACGCCCGGACGAGCTGCGCCGCCCAACCCTGCTGTCCGTAGAGCGTCACCAGCGCCAGCACGCCGACCAAAGCTGGCAGCAGCAAGGGCACTGCCAACAAGTGCAGCAGCAGTCCGCGCCCCGGAAACGCCGGTCGCCGGGCCAAGGCGCGCGCTATCGGAATGGCACCCAGCACCGCCAACAATGTTGAAAGCCCGGCTTGAGCAACCGTGAACCCGAGCACCCGACGCAGATAAGGATCGCCCCAGAGCGCGATAAAGCTCTCGCCTAACCCCGCGCCCGTCCCGATACCCAAGGCGAGAACCGGGCCGAGACCGGCGGTAAGGGCGGCGAGCAGCAGCAGGGCACAGGCGAGGGCGGGCAAAGACAGCGCTCTATTGCGCCAGGGCTTTCAACCATTCATCGGTCCAGGCTTTGCGGTTCTTCGCCACATCCGCGCCCGGCAGCAGCAGGGTTTTCGTCGGTGCCGGCAGCGTCTTGAACGCGTCCGGCTGCGGTGCGGTCGCCGTGACGGGGAACATCCAATTAGTCGTGGGCAGGATGCCTTGCGCCGTATCGGTCAGCAGGAAGGCCAGAAACTGTTTAGCGAGGGGAAGATTTTTACCGTTCACCGCCGCCGCCACTTCGATTTGCGGATAATGGCCCTCGCTGAAAATCGCCGCCGCGTAGCGGTCGGTCTTTTCTTCGATCAGATGATAGGCGGGCGAGGTGGTGTAGGAGAGCACCATTGGCGCTTCGCCCTTGGTGAAGAGGCTATAGGCGTCGCCCCAGCTTTTGGTCGTCGTGAGAATACGGCCGCGCAGCTTGGCCCAGGCGGCGGGGGCTTGATCGCCGTAAACGGCTTTCACCCACAGCAGCATGCCGAGGCCGGGCGTGGAGGTGCGCGGGTCTTGCAGAATGATCTTCTGCTTCGGATCGCCCTCGACCAATTCCTTCAGGCTCTTGGGCGGCTGCGGCAGCGCCTTGGTATCATAGACCACGGCGAAGGCCCCGTAATCGAACGGCAGGAAGGTGGCATCGTTCCAGGCCACCGGCAGGGCGAGGCTTTTCGGATCGACCCCATGCGGCACAAAGAGGCCCGTTTCCGCCGCTTCCACGGTAAGATTTTGATCGAGCCCGACGACTACATCGGCCTTGGTGGCTTTGCCCTCTAGGCGCAGGCGGGTGAGCAGGGCGACGCCATCGTCGACGCCGACGAACGTGAGAGTGCAGCCGCAGCTTTCTTCGAAGCCCGCTTTTAGCGCCGGTCCCGGCCCCCATTTGGCGGCAAAGCCCGAATAGGTATAGACGGTCAAATCGGGTTTGGATTGGGCACCCGCAGGCAGGGCGGCCCCGACGAGGGCAAAGGCCAGAAGCGATTGCGCGATGCGGGCACGAAAGCGGCGGTTGGTCATCGAGTCTCCCTCGCCGATGCGGATAGGGGAGGAACGACCGAAGCGCCGTCTCTCAATCCCTCCGCCGGCATAATCCGGATCAGGTTCGGCGGGTTGGCGCTAGCCTCTCAGCCCCGAAGAGCACCCCGTTGAGAAGCTTAAGTCCTAGCGCCGATCCGGGCATCTGTCCAGATGGAACGGGGCAGGGCGGCGATGGGAGGTGTGATACAGGAGGTTCCCTAACCAGGTAATTTAAAATAGTTAATGTTTATAATTACCTCTGGTCATTGTCTTACAAGTTTGGTAAGAACGCCTTACGGAAATAGCGAGTAGAGATACCGAGTGCATCTAACGTGTCTTTGGAATCGTAATCGATACGAGCATCGATATCGGCCGCAAGGCCATACGAAGGAGTGGGTGGAATGCAGGCAACGGCGCTTGAAGCACGGGATCAACGGTCGTTCGGACGGCGGACGTTGCTCGACACCAATCAGTTAAGCGAACTTCGGAATATTCTCTCGCCCTGCGATCTGCGCAAGCTGATCGGGGATGTCATCGGCGTGGTTCAGCAGTGCACGCGGGCGATCCGCTCGACGCGCGGCCGGGCAACGGCCGATACTCTGCGCAATGCCTATGATCTTTATGGAACCGCCGCCAGCTTCGGCCTCATGCCCTTGGCGTCCGCCGCCGAGCGTGTGGTGAGCACGGCCAAAACGGGGGATGGCCCGCAGCCGCTTTCCGTGCAAGCGCGGGAACTGGTCAGCGTCGGGGAAACCACCGTGGAAGCGCTGTTGGTCTGGATCGATCAAGCCGCCCCGGAAAAAGCGGCTTAGCCCAAACCCTAGCTGGTCCGCACTTGGCTGGAGAAGCCGTTCACTTCCGAGCGCAAGATATCCGAATCGCGCACGAGGTCGGACGCTGTCAGCAGCACTTGGGCGGCGACTTGGCTCGATTCACCAACCGAATTATTGATCTGCGCAATATGCCGCGCCACTTCATCGGCATCGGCGCTCGCCTGGGTGACATTCTGCGAGATTTTCGCCGACGCCCCCCGCTGCTCCTGAATCGCGCCGACGATGGTCGTCGTGATTTCATTGATCGTGGAAATTGTCGAACTGATCGACTGGATTTCCGTTACCGCCGCGCCGGTCGCGCTTTGCATGCTTTCGATCTGGGATGTGATTTCTTCGGTTGCTTTGGCGGTTTGATCGGCGAGGTTCTTCACTTCCGTCGCGACAACGGCAAACCCCCGGCCCGCTTCACCGGCCCGCGCCGCTTCAATCGTTGCATTGAGGGCGAGAAGATTGGTCTGCTCGGCAATCTCGGTAATCAGCGCCACGACATCGCCGATGCGCGTTGCCGCCTGGCTCAGGCTTTCAATCGTGCTATTGGCCGTTTGCGCTTGGCTCGACGCCTTCCGGGCGATTTCTGCCGAGCCTTCCACATGGCGATGAATGCCCGCGATGGCTTGGCTCAGCCCCTCGGCGGCATTCGCCATATGGGCGGTGGAGGTGCGCGCCGATTGCAGCGCGCGCGAGACGAGCTGGCTACGCTCCTGGGTTTGATCGGAGGCACTCGACATGGCTTGCGCGCAGAACTGCATCTGGCCGACCGAATTGGTAACGCCCGACAGCACGCGCTGAACGCTGACTTCGAAAGTATCGGCCAAGGCCAAGCGGGTGGATTGTTTTTCAATCTCGGCGCGGCGCTCGATTTCCCGCTGCTCGCCCATATGGGCCTGAACGCGCTCGTTCATCCGGCGGATGATGAGCTGCATCAACTGAAAGCCGAAGGCGGGTTGCTGCGCAAACAGCTCGAATACGCGCTGGGCCGAGAGGTGCAGCAGTTCGACATCGGTCTCGCAGACCGCTGAAGCGGTGCGTTTGCCTTCCGGGGAGAAAATGCCGATTTCGCCCAACATCTGCCCCGGCCCGAGCACGGCATTGAACTCCACCAAGCGGATCGTGCCGGTTTTGATGACGAACATCGCGTCCGACCTGTCGCCGGACCGAAACAGGGTTTCGCCCGCGCTAAACTGCTGCGGCGTCATCGAGGAGACGAGCCAATCGAGCGACACATCGGTTTGGCTGCTCTGCTTAGCGCTTTCGACCAGTTTCGCCAGCGCGAAGGTGCGCGCGATTTGAATTGCGATGATGATAGCGTAAGCGGCAACGACGCCGCCATTCTGCGCCCAGGCACCATAGCCCATTCCCAAAACGCCGATTGCGGCGAAACTCACCCGCATCCAAGTGCGCGTAGGGTAGAAGAGGCTGAGAAGCGCCAAAAACGCGGCACCGAGACAGGCGAACCAATCTAGCATCGCGTTTTCCTTTCGTGGGCGGGGAGAGGCGTCAGAGACTAGGCGGCAGCACGCTTTTTAAGCTCGGCAATAAAGCGGTCGAGATCGCCGCCATTGCTCTGCATCGCAGCGGCAAAATCTTGCTGCTGCGTTAAGGACATGCTGACACCTTCTACGATCACGTCAACTACCTTCACCTTGCCCTGCGGCCGCAGCACCCGCCATTCGATTTTAGCGGCTTGGCTGGAGGTCGGCGGTTGCAAGCTGCTGGTGACGATGGCGTGATCGTCGCCTTCGTTGCGGCTGTTCACGACACTGAAGGCGACACCGCGATATTCGCGGAAGCGTGTCGCATAGACGGCGACAATCATCTGCTGGAAGGCCGACTGATAGGCAGCCTTCTGCTCGTCGCTGGCCCCGCGCCAATAGCGCCCCAGGCAGAAACGAGCAATCGCCGGGATATCGAACCCATCGACGAGAAGCTTGGTGAACTTCTCCCGCCGGTCGATTTCGCCGAGCTTATCGTCATTGATCGTGCCGATTGCCTGAACGCCGAGAGTTTCGATCAACTCGCGGGCTTCTTTGGAAATATCGGCGGCCTGAACGGCAAAACTGGGCACGAGGGCAAGGCTAACGCTGCCCATGAGAAGAGCCCGACGCGACACAAGCATTTGTTCTAGCTCCCTTTCACCAACTCACATCGTCTGAAGCAAATGGGGATCAATTCCCATTTTGCCCAGGATAGCTGGGTTTAACACCTGGCTTGCTGCGACCATTGGCGATTTCATCCGCCCGCTGCTGGCGGTAAATGCTGCGGATGGTAGCGTAATAATCGAAGGAATTCCGGCGCAGATCATCGGTTTCCCGAATGATGCGCGAGCGGCCATCGACGATCCGGGTTCCGGCCAGGGCATAGGGACCCCATTCCGGGCCATGCGCGCCGAAAATATAAGTCATCGGATCGGTGAAAATATCGACGACTTTGCCAATCGCATCGCGCGGGTTCGACGGGCCGAGCAGCGGCAGGACGAGATAAGGGCCTTCGCCTGCGCCCCAGGTGGCCATCGTCTGCCCGAAATCTTCCGTATGGCGCTTAATGCCGACCGAGGAGGCGATATCGACGAGACCGCCGACGCCTGCAATCGTGTTGATCCAGAAGCGCGTGAAGGTCGTCCCCGCGCGATCAAACTCACCCTGAAGCAGATCGTTCAGCAGAATGACGGGGGAGGCGAGGTTGGCGACGAAATCGCGCACACGGTCGCGGATCGGCTCGGGAATGGCTTCGCGGTAGCCATAGGCCACCGGGCGGATGACGGCCTGATCGAGCGCGTCGTTCACAGCGAAGACGCCGCGATTGAAGCCTTCAATCGGGTCATTCTCAGCCGTTTGCGACGAGGCGCAAGCCCCTAGCCCCAGCACGGCCACGAGGGGCAGAACCCGGCACAGGCGAGACAAAGACGCAGGCATGGGTGTCATGGTCGTCGTTTCCACTAGGCTAGGGCCGACCGAACATCGGCCAATCGCATTACAACAGTTTGCCATCTCAGGTGATCCTGTTCCAATGCTACGGCAAGGACCAGGATGAAGAATGGATCACACTGCGCTTCTCCTACCACAGTTTAGCGCGAAATGGCGAGTCGGCGCAGCCCCGGTAAGACAGGCTTGTTACGCTTTGAGACGATTTAGCAACAGTGTTATCCGCCCCTGGCTTTCAGAACTTATGCCAGCAAAACCCGTGCCGTTTTGTAACGCAGCTTCAGCGGCGCGCGCGAGGGCATCGCGCATCCCCCGCGCCTTGCCGGTATCGGCCTGGGCCGCGCAAATGCACAAGAGATCGCACCCGGCGGTAACGGCCTGAACTGCCGCCTCCGGCGCGTCGAACCAGGGGGCGATGGCCTTCATCCCGAGATCGTCGCTAACGATAACGCCCGAAAAACCGAGGTTCTGGCGCAACAGCCCCGTCAGAATCTCCGGCGACAGGGTGGCGGGTACATCGCCCGCCAACGCTGGAAACAGAATATGGGCGGTCATCACTGCCGGAACCCCGGCGTCGATCAACGCCTTGAACGGCAGCAGTTCCCGTGCCGCTAAATCGGCGGCACTGAAGGGGAGGCGGGGTAGGGCGTGGTGGCTGTCGACATCGGTATCGCCATGCCCCGGAAAATGCTTGGCACAGCCAATCATGCCCGCCGCGTCGAGCCCCCGCAGAAAATCGAGCGCGGCGCGGGTTACCGTTTCAACGTCGGCCCCGAAACTGCGGTCGCCGATCACCGGGTTTGCCGGGTTTGAGTCGATATCGCAAACCGGCGCGAGGATGAAATTCACGCCGATGGCCTGCAACTCGGCGGCCATCGTCTGCGCCACCGTTTCGGCACGGTCGGCATAGGCGCGCGCCGCCGGAAAATGGGTGATACCCGCTGGCGTGCGATGAACCCGCCCGCCCTCGTGATCGAGCGCAACCAGGATTTTCTCCCGACCAATCGCGTCTTGGGCGTGCTTCAGCAGATCGGCGAGGCGCGCGCGCCAAGCGGCTTCGGGGGCATCGCGGTCGAAATTCCCCTTGAACAGGGTAATTCCTGCCGGGCGCACGTCGGCAAGAAGCGCCCGGTCATGCTCGGTCAGATCGGGGCTTGGTTGCAGGCCAATCAGAAAATGAAGGCCGAAATCATGCATCATCTTCATCAGAAACGGCCCCGCAGGAAAACCGGCGGGGCCTTGCTCCTTAGGCGGTCTTCATCGCCTTCTGAAGGTTTTCCGACACTTTGGCAAAGAACTGCGTGGTCGACAGCCAAGGTTGCTCCGGCCCGATCAACAGGGCCAGATCCTTGGTCATAAAGCCGGATTCGACCGTCTTCACGCAGACGCGTTCCAAGGTCAGGGCGAATTCCTTCACGTCCGGCGTGCCGTCGAACTCGCCGCGATATTGCAGACCGCGCGTCCAAGCGAAGATCGAGGCGATCGGGTTCGTCGAGGTCTCGCGGCCCTTCTGGTGCTCGCGATAATGGCGCGTCACCGTGCCGTGCGCGGCTTCGGCTTCCACCGTTTGCCCGTCCGGGGTGAGCAGGACCGAGGTCATCAGCCCGAGTGAGCCGAAGCCCTGGGCCACCGAATCCGACTGCACGTCGCCGTCGTAATTCTTACAGGCCCAAACGAAACCGCCCGACCATTTCAGCGCCGAGGCGACCATATCGTCGATCAGGCGATGTTCGTAAACAATGCCTTTCGCGGCGAAAGCATCCTTGAATTCGGCGTCGAACACTTCTTGGAAGATGTCCTTAAAGCGGCCATCGTAATACTTCAGAATGGTGTTCTTGGTCGAGAGATACACCGGCCAGCCGCGCGACAGACCATAGTGCAGGCAGGCGCGGGCGAAGCCTCGGATCGACTCGTCAACGTTATACATGCCCATCGCAACGCCGCCGCCGTCGAAATGATAGACTTCGTGGCTGATCGGCGCGCCGCCATCGTCCGGCGTATAGGTCAGCGTCAGCTTGCCCGGCCCCGGAACGACGAAATCGGTCGCCTTATATTGATCGCCGAAGGCATGACGACCGATAACGATCGGCTGCGTCCAACCCGGAATGAGGCGGGGGACGTTCTTGCAGATGATCGGCTCACGAAACACAGTGCCGCCCAAGATATTGCGGATGGTGCCATTCGGCGACTTCCACATTTTCTTGAGGTTGAATTCCTTCACGCGCGCTTCGTCCGGCGTGATCGTGGCGCATTTGACGCCGACGCCGTAGGTCTTGATCGCTTCAGCGGAGTCAATCGTGACCTGATCGTTGGTCTGGTCGCGGTATTCCATGCCCAGGTCATAATACTTCAGGTCGATGTCGAGGAACGGCAGGATGAGTTCTTCGCGGATCATCTTCCAGATGATGCGCGTCATTTCATCCCCATCCAATTCGACCAGCGGGGTTTTGACCTTAATCTTGCTCATGGAACTAACTCTCCAGCTTGGCGGTGCTGGTCGGCACAATGCCGACGTTTAAGATATTCACTGAAGTCCCGGCTAACCCGACACCCCTAAATTTGCGCGGCAGACTAGCAGACCGAACGGCGCGCGCAAGGGGGCGCACGCCGGAGGCGGGCCGTTAGAGCCATTTGGTTTCAACCGCCACCGTCGGCGGCGGCGCAGCGCTGAAGGCGGGCAAAACGCCGTCCAGACTGGTCACGATCTGCCACAGGGCCGCCATTTCCGGTTTGGCGAATTTTTCGGCAATCAGATGATCGAGCAGCGCCGTCAGCGGCTCCCAGAAACCGCGACCATCTGTCCCAGGAAGATCGAGCAGCAGAATCGGCTTATCGTGCAAGCGAAGCTGCTTCCAGGTCAGCACTTCGAACAGCTCTTCGAGCGTGCCGAAGCCGCCCGGCAGCACGACGAAGGCATCGGCCCGATCCATCATCAACTTTTTGCGCGTGTGCATATTATCGACGACGATCAACTCCGACAGGCCGGTGTGACCCACTTCGTATTTATCGAGAAACTCGGGAATGATCCCGATAACGCGGCCACCGTTGGCCATGACGCCATCGGCCACCAGCCCCATCAGCCCGACGCGCCCGCCGCCGTAGACGAGATCCATCCCCGCATCGGCGAGCAATTTCCCCAAGTCCGTTGCCGCGTCGCGAAAAGCCGGATCGACCGCCCCGGACGATCCGCAATAAACACAAACCGTTTTCACCGACGTCATATCGCCTCCCTGCGCAATCTCTCACTCGCAGGGATAGCGCGAGCGGGGCGGGCGGTTGCAAGCCTTCCGCCGTTGGGGGCTGCGGGCGGCGGCGGCCAAGATTGCAGCGGCGCGGCGTCCATAGTAGGCTGTGTTCCCCACGTGGGCGGAACGGTTTATCTTGCCTCGTTCGTATAGGGCGATGTGCCACAGCGTTGGAATGGGCGGCGCGGCCTTCAGGGTAGGGAATAAAAGATTCATGTCGGAACGCCTTTCTAGCCGTCGGGCCATGCTGCTCGGCCTTGTCGGCCTTGTTCTCGTTGTTGTTGCCCTGGTTCTAAACCGGCCCTCGCGCGACGAAGGGACGCTTCCGCCCCCTGTTTCCCCTCAAGCCACCTCCGCCTCAAACGGCCCCGCCGCCGCCGAGTGTTGCCACCGTGCCGCCGCCCGCCGAACCGCCCGTTGCCGCAAAACCCGTTGAGCCGACGCCGACGGTCCCGGAACCCGAGCCCGTGGTTCAAGCCGCGCCGGTAACGCCCGCTCCCGTCGCGCTACCCCCGAGCCCCGAGGTTAAGCCGAGCTTTGATGTGGTTCGGGTCAATCCCCAGGGCGATGCGGTTATCGCCGGGCGGGCGCAGCCCGAAGCCTCGGTCACGGTTCTAGACGGCGATAAGCCCATCGGGTCGGTCACGGCGGATAAGCGCGGCGAATGGGTGCTCTTGCCCGAGCGGCCCCTCGCCAGCGGCGACCGCGAACTGTCGCTGTCGGCAACCGCCCCCAGCGGCGGCACCACCGAGTCGGAACAAGTCGTCGTTCTCTCGATCCCGGCGGCCAAAGCGCCCGCCGCCCCAACCCCGGAAACCGTTTCC
>NZ_LAJY01000010.1 GCF_000963705.1 Elstera litoralis
CTCTATGTCGGCAATAGCTTTTTTTATTACAATAATAGCCTGCACGCCCATGTCCGCGAGTTCGTGTTGCGCGCCGAAACCAAGAATAATTTTCGATCTGTTTCCGCAACGATTAGCGCTTCTGGCCTGAATTGGCACGATGTCGCCGCCTATTTTCGCCCCGATGCCGTCGGCAGCTATAGTTTTGACGCTCAGAATAGGGTGATCTTCACCCCGAAAGGGCAAAAGCCCTTCGATGTGACCATTCTCATGGATTGCAGCCAATGCCCGGTGCATCCCGAACTGAAAACACTCTTCACGGAATATGCCGAAAAACACGCCGCCACCGTGCGCGCCAATGGGGCCGAGCCGGTGTTGTTCATGTCCTGGGCCTATCAAAACGTTCCCGAAATGACAGGCGAATTGGCCGATGCCTATACCGCGATGGGCAATAAACTGAAAGCCCTGGTTATTCCCGCGGGGCTTGCCTTCGCGACAGCCCAAGCGCAGGCCCCCGAAATCGGCCTCTACCAGAAAGATAAGCGTCACCCCACCCTCGCCGGCACCTATCTCGCCGCCGCCACGACCTACGCAACGCTGTTCGGCAAAACCCCCGAGGGCAACCGCTATACCGCCGATCTGCCCGACGAAGTCGCCGCCAAACTGCAAACCGCCGCCTGGACCGCCGTGCAGGATTATTTCAAGCGGTGAGGGCACGTCAGGGGTTTCACCCCCGATGCGCTTTGCGCGTCAAACGCGCGGGGACACCCCCAGCCAAGGGACTTGTCCCTTGGCAATCCCATTTTCATGACTGAGGCTCAGAGTGCTATCAAGCTTCTGAGACAGGAAACCCGGTTTCTTAAGGGGCGGGTCCGCCCCTTAAGCGGGGTCCAGGGGCAGCGCCCCTKGCAAACGAACAAGGTCTCTCCCCATGCCACGGTATCGTTTCACGGTGGAATATGACGGTGCTCCCTACTCCGGCTGGCAGCGGCAGAAGTCGGGCGTGCCCAGCGTGCAGCAGGCGCTTGAAACCGCGCTGCTCGCCTGTTCGCAGGAGGAGGTGACGGTCCATGCCAGCGGGCGGACCGATGCGGGCGTTCACGCGCGCGGGCAGGTGGTGCATGTGACGATGAGCAAAGCCTGGAATCCGTACCGGCTGATGCAGGCGGTGAATTTTCATCTAAAGCCGCAGCCGGTAGCGGTGCTCGATGCCGTGCCGGTGGCCGATGACTGGCACGCGCGGTTTTCCTGCATCGGGCGCTGGTATCTCTATCGGATTCTCTGCCGAACCGCCCCCCCGGCTTTGGAGCGGGGCCGGGTTTGGTCGGTCGCCTATGCGCTCGATGCCGACGCGATGCAGCTTGGCGCAAACCGCTTGCTGGGAACGCAGGATTTCACCAGTTTCCGGGCGAGCCTCTGCCAAGCCGACTCGCCGGTGCGGACCTTGGACCGGCTGGAGGTTGCGCGCGTTGGCGATGAAATCCACATCACCGCCGCCGCCCGGTCGTTCCTACATCATCAGGTGCGCAATATGGTCGGTACGCTCGCGCTCGTCGGGCAAAAAAAATGGACGGCGGATGATGTGACCGCCGCCCTTGAGGCCAAAGACCGTTCCGCCGCCGGACCAACCGCGCCCGCTGAAGGTTTGTACTTCATGGGCGCGGTCTATCCGGAGGAGTAAAAAATTACTCTTCCTGGAATGCTTCCTCGCGCTTTTTGCGCACCGAGGGGCTGAGCACGATAATCAGCGCCAGCGCCGCCAGCACCAACATTGTCGCGCTGATCGGGCGTTCGACGAAAACCATCGCGTCGCCGCGCGACAGCGTCATCGCCCGACGCAGGTTTTCTTCCATCATTGGGCCGAGAATGAAGCCCAACAGCAGCGGCGCGGGTTCGCACTCCAGCTTTGCGAAAATATACCCGGCCACGCCGAACCCGGCCATCAGGAACACGTCGAAATTCGTGTTGTTGAGGCTATACACACCGATGCCGCAGAAGGCGAGAATCGCCGGGAACAGCAAATGATAGGGCACGGTGAGCAGGCGCACCCACAGGCCGATCATCGGCAAATTGAGGATGACGAGAAAGAAATTCCCGATCCACATCGACACAATGATGCCCCAGAACAAAGTCGGCTGTTCGGTCATCACCAGCGGGCCGGGCTGGATGCCCTGGATAATCATCGCGCCCGCCATCAACGCCATCACCGGGTTCGATGGGATGCCGAGGGTGAGCATAGGGATGAAGGAGGTTTGTGCCCCGGCGTTATTGGCACTTTCCGGCGCGGCCACGCCTTCGATGGCACCCTTGCCGAAGCGTTCCGGGGTTTTTGAGAGTTTCTTTTCCAGCGAATAGGCCGCGAAGGACGAGAGAATCGCGCCGCCGCCGGGGAGAATACCGAGGATCGAGCCCAGCGTCGTGCCGCGCAAAATCGGCTTCCAGATGCGCTTGAAATCGTCGCGCGTCGGCAGCAGCCCCGTGACCTTCTTCACCATCACGTCGCGGTTGCGCTCGTCTTCGAGGTTCTTGATGATTTCGCCGACGCCGAACATCCCCATCGCCAGGGCAACGAAGTTGATACCGTCGGCAAGTTCCGGAATTTCGAAAGTAAAGCGCGGCGTGCCGCTATTCACGTCCGAACCGACGAGGCCGAGCAGCAGCCCCAGCACAATCATGCCGATGGCTTTTAGTAACGAGCCGTGCGCCAGGGCCACCGAGGCGACGAGGCCCAGCAGCATCAGCGAGAAATATTCGGCAGGGCCGAATTTCAACGCCATTTCGGCCAAAGGCGGCGCGAACACCGCCAGCAGCAGAGTTGCGACCGAGCCCGCGAAGAAGGAGCCCAGCGCGGCGGTCGACAGCGCCGCCCCGGCGCGGCCCTGGCGGGCCATCTGGTAGCCGTCGAGCGCCGTCACCACCGAGGAGGATTCGCCGGGCAGATTAATCAGAATGGCCGTGGTCGAGCCGCCGTACTGCGCGCCGTAATAAATCCCCGCGAGCATGATGAGCGCCGAGAGCGGCGGCAGGGCGAAGGTGGCGGGCAGCAGCATGGCAATCGTCGCCACCGGCCCCAGGCCAGGCAGAACGCCGATCAAAGTGCCGAGCAGAACGCCGCCCAAGCAGTAGAAAAGATTTTGGTAAGTAACGGCCGCATCGATCCCGATGCTAAGATTTGCGAGCAATTCCACGGTTCAGCCCTCCGTTCACGCGCCAAACCAGGGGCCGATCATAGGGATCGGCAGCCCAAGGGCTTTAATAAAGATAATCACGCAGAAAACCGTCAGCCCCGCTGCCAGCAGCACGGTCGATTTCCAATGGAAATAAACACTGGCCGTAGCCGTGATGCCCACATAGGCGAGCAGGGCGGCAATCAGCCCGGCATTTCGCACCAAAAGGCCGAACACGACAGTTCCGACCAGCACCAGCAGCAGTTGCTTCCAGGCAAAACCCGTTACCGGGTCGCCGTCGCGGAACAGCGCCCGCAGGGTAACGCCGAGGCCGATCAGCGTGAGAACACTGGCCAGAATGGTGGGAAAATAGGCCGGTCCCATGCGGGTTGCCGTTCCCATCTTATAGTCTTGGGCAATAAGAATAAAACCCAGCCCCAAGCCGATAAAAATCAGACCGGAGATGAAATCCTTCGGATGGCGAATTGAAACTGCCATTGTGCGTTACCCCTCCCAGGAGTCGCGGTTTTTGCCGACCGTCTTGTGGCGACGGTCTTGGTCTCAGAAAAGGCAAGGCCCTGTCTGATGTCCCTGGCGGTAAGCCTAGCAAAAAGGGCGGAGAACCCCCCGCCCTTTCTTTAGAGCGAAGCGGGCAGCTTAATCCGCGTAAACGCCCGCCGCCTTAATGATCGGCGACCATTTTTCGACTTCGGCCTTAACATGCTTGCCCAAAGCCTCCGGGGTCGCCCGATCCTGGCTGACCGGCTCGGTGCCAAGTTCGGCGAAGCGGGTCGTGACGTTCGGGTCTTTCAGAGCTTCTTGAAGCGCCTTGCTGAGCTTGGCGATAATCGGCTGCGGCGTGCCCTTCGGCGCATACATACCGTGCCACACTGCCACTTCGAAGCCCGGCAACCCGGCTTCATCCATCGTCGGAACTTCGCTCAGCGAGGCGACGCGGGTTTTTGTGGTAACGCCATAGACCTTAATCTTCCCGCCTTTGATTTGGCTGGTGGTATTGGTCGTCTGGTCGCACATGAAATCGACCTGCCCGCCGAGCAGATCATTCATGGCAGGCCCGGTGCCTTATAGGGAACCGTGGTGAGTTCGGTCTTGATTGCGGTCATAAACAGCATGCCGCACAGGTGCGAGGCCGAGCCAACGCCCGCATTCGCGTAAGAAACCTTATCCTTATTCGCCTGGGCGTAGGCCACCAGCTCTTTCAGGTCTTTCGCCGGAAAAGCGCTTTTGGCGACGAAGGTCATCGGCACGTCGGTAATCAGGCCGATCGGCGCAAAATCATTCAACGTGTCATAGGGCAGCTTGCGGTACAGCGCAACGCTGGTGGCCTGGCCGATATGGTGCAGCAGGACCGTGTAACCGTCCGGCGCGGCCTTGGCGACGCGCGCCGCGCCCAAGGTGCCGCCAGCCCCGCCGACGTTTTCGATAATGAGCTGCTGGCCGAGCGATTTACCCATCGACTGCGCAACAAGGCGGGCAACCGTATCGGTCGGACCGCCCGCGGCGAACGGCACGATGACCGTTACGATTTTAGTGGGATATTCCTGGGCGGAAGCCGCGCCAGCAAGCATGGTTGCGCCCGCAAGCGCCGACAAAAGAAACCGGGTCATAGACGTCTCCTCCGAATTTTAATTTTATTCGTTGAAGTTCGACCATACCCCTGCGGTGAACGCCCGGTCCATTGTGGTTTTCCGCAAGCTTCTCGCCGCTAATTCATCCGCTGCCCGGTTTGCGGGTCGAACAGCGAAATCCGCCGCCCATCGAGACGCAATGGCACCGGCTGATGGCGCGCGATGGCCGCGTCCGCCGGAACGCGAATGGTGAGTTCCGGCCCGACGCCGACGCCAGTGCGCGCCGGATCGAAGCGCATCAGCACATACATATCCGGCCCCGTCGGCTCGGACATCAGCGGCGTGGCAGTGACGGTCGTCACATCCTCCGCCTCGGCCAAGGCCACATGTTCAGGGCGGAACCCCAGCGTCACCGGCTGACCCGCCTGCCCAAGAGCGACATCAAGCCCCGGCAGCGGAATCACGCCTTCCGCCGTCAGCACCGCCAGATGGTCGCCCGCCCGCCCGAAGCGGCCTTCGACGAAATTCATCGTCGGCGCGCCAACGAAGGATGCAACGAAGCGGTTCGCCGGGCGACCGTAGACTACTTCCGGGCGGTCGCACTGCTGAATACGGCCCTGGTTCATCACGACGATGCGCGTTGCCATCGTCATCGCTTCGATCTGATCGTGAGTGACGTAGATGATCGTGCGGCCCAAGCGTTCGTGCAGCTTTTTAAGCTCGATGCGCATATCGGCGCGCAGTTTGGCGTCGAGATTGGACAACGGCTCGTCGAACAAGAATACCGACGGCTCGCGCACCAATGCCCGCCCGATGGCGACGCGCTGCTGCTGGCCGCCGGAAAGCTGGCCGGGTTTGCGGTCGAGCAGATGGGTGATCTGCAATAGGTCCGCCACCTCGCCCACTTTGCGTTCGATGTCGGCCTTGGCGGTGCCGCGCATCTTGAGGGCAAAGCCGATGTTCCGGCGCACCGAGAGCGTCGGGTAGAGCGCGTAGGATTGGAAGACCATCGCAATATCGCGCTGATCGGGCTCCAGCGCCGTCACGTCGCGCCCTTGGATGGAAATACTGCCGCCCGACAGCGGCTCCAGCCCGGCAATCGCGTTGAGCAGGGTCGATTTCCCGCAGCCCGAGGGGCCGAGAAGCACGAGAAACTCGCCCTCCTCAATCGCCAGGTCCAATTGATCGATGATGGTGACGGAACCGTAGCTCTTGCGAACCCGGTTCAGATGAACGCCGCGCATACTCATTATCCTTTCACCGCGCCCGCTGCGATGCCGCGCACGAAGAGGCGGCCCGAGCAGAGGTAGACCAGCACTGTCGGCAGCGCGGTCAGCATGGTTGCGGCCATATTGACGTTATATTCCTGCTCGCCGAACTGGGAGCCGACGAGATTATTCAGCGCCACCGTCACCGGCTGGCTGTCGCGCGCGGCAAAGGTGAGGCCGAAGAGGAAATCGTTCCAGGTGTAGGTGAACTGCAAGATCACCGCGACGGCAAAGACGGGCAGCGACATCGGCAACATAATGTACCAATAGCTCGACCAGAACCCGGCCCCATCGACCCGCACCGCCTTAATCAGATCGGCGGGCACGGAGCGGAAGAAATTGCGGAACATCAGCGTGGTGAAGGCAAGGCCCCACACCACATGGGCGAGAATCACCCCGCCCGTGGTGCCGAAGAGCCCCAGCGTGCGCACCAGAATAATCATCGGGTACAATGTTACCTGCGGCGGAATGAACAGGCCGATCAAAATCGCCGCGAACAGAAAATCCGCATAGCGAACCTGGCGCAGGCTGAGGGCATAGCCGGTGATCGAGCCGACCGCGATGGAGAGAAACAGCGAGGGCAGAACGATCGCAATCGAATTGGCGAAATAACCGCCCATCCCGTCGCACTCGCCCGCCGTGCAGCGCCCTACCCAGGCTTTCCCCCAGGCGGCGAAGCTCGGCGCGTGCGGCAGATCGAACAGGCTGCCATTGCGAATTTCATCCATCGTTTTCAAGGAGGTGCTGAGCATCAGCAGAATCGGCGACAGCATCGCCAGCGCGGCCCCGGCTAGCAGCAGATAGAGAATAACGCGATTGTAGCGCATCATCCGGCCCTCCGCGCTTTGCTGAGTTCGTAATAGATATAGGGCGCGACCACGGCGGCGACGGTGCAGAGCATCATGAACGCCCCCGCCGCCCCAAGCCCCAGTTCCTGCCGGTTCAGAATATGATCGACGACGAAGCGCGCGGGCAGATCGGAGGCAAAGCCCGGCCCGCCCCCCGTGAGCGCGACGACCAAATCGAAGGCCTTCATCACCAAGGACGATAGCAGCACGACCAGCGTGAAGAATACCGGGCGCAGCATTGGCGTAATGATATTGGCGTAAACCCGCCAAACCGGAATGCCATCAACCCGCGCGGCTTTCCAAATATTCGGATCAACCCCGCGCAAGCCCGCCAAACACAGCGCCATGCACAGGCCGACCTGCTGCCAAATCCCGGCAATCGCTAGGGTAAAAATGGCGCGGTCGGGCCGAACCAGCCAGTTGAAGGCGAATTCTTCGAACCCGAGCCCGCGTACCGCCGCTTGCAGCCCGAAGCTGGGGTTCAGCAGCCACTGCCAGATAATCCCAGTGACGATGAAGGACATGGAGAGCGGCAGCATGAAGATGGTGCGAAACACCCCTTCGGCCTTCACGCCCCGGTCGATCAGAATAGCAAGAAAATACCCGACAACAATGCAGCCCACGGTAAACAGCACGCCGTGAATGGCGAGATTCTGCATCGCCTGCCACCAGCGCGCCGTATCGAACAGGCGCTCGTACTGCAAAAACCCGACGAACTCATAGCGCGGCAACAGGCGCGAGCGGGTGAGCGAAATCACGAAGGTCCAGGCGATGAACGCGTAGAAACAGACCAGCGTAATCGTGGTCGCCGGAATAAGCGCGACATAGGCCGAAACCGCCGTCGGCAGCGCCAAACGCCGCTTTCGGACCGATACAGCAGGGGGAGACGGCGGGGGTTCGGTCATTGCAGGCATGTCCTAAAGCAAATCCCAAGCCGGCGCAGCCCCGGACGGGGCCAACCGACTTTCACGACGAAAAAGGAATTGGGCACCACACAGCAGGAGGGTAGCAAGACAGGGGTTTCCCGGGGGAGAGAAACCCCTGCCGTGCCGGTATCGTCCGGGTTATTTCGCCCGGTCGATGGCCTTGACGAACAGGTCGCGGCCCTGTTCGGGCGTCATCGCCTTATTGTTCCAGAACTGCGAAATCGCATCGTCGATTGCGCCGGAAACCGCGCTCGGCACGCCGAACAGGCCGGTCGAAACGAGATGGGTCGCCGGGTCTTTCAGCGTATTGATGGCAACCTTGGCACAGCTATCGAAACCGATATCCGGCACATCCAGGCGCGACGGGATCGAACCCTTGCGCTTGCTGAACGCCGCCTGCGTCGCCGGGTCCATCATCACGGTCGCCATCAGGGTTTGCGCGCCCTTGGACGGCGCATCCTTGACATTGGAGAAGGCGAAAGCATCGACGGTCATAATATAGGCCGTGTCTTTTGCCGGTGCTAAAGCGCAGCCGATATCCTTACCGGGTTCGAGCTTGGCGGCGACCATTTCGCCCTTGGCCCAATCGCCCATGAACTGAAACGCCGCCGTGCCCTTCATGACCATGCCAGCGGTTTCGTTCCACTTGCGACCGGGGCTCGATTCATCGACCAGCGGGCGCAGAGCGGCAACGGTTTTGAACACGTCGAGCATGGTATCCGTGCCCATCGCGGCCTTATCGAGCTTGCCGTAAACCTTGGCGTAATGCTCCCGCCCGCCAACGCCGAGCAACACGGAGTTAAACAGAATGCGCTCCTGCCAGGGCTCACCACCCAGAGCCAGCGGAATGATCCCAGCGGCCTTCAGCTTCGGCGCGGCGGCGAGGAAATCGGCCCAGGTTTTGGGCACCTCGACGCCCGCTTTCTTCAGCGCGTCGAAGTTATAAAACATCCAGTTTTCGCCGTGAATATTCACCGGCGCAGCAATATATTTGCCCTTATATTTCGAAATATTGGCGATCAGCGGCGGCAGGGCTTTATCCCAATTGCCGACCTGGGCGACATCGTCGATATCGTTCAGCAGGCCTTGATCGGCGAGTTCGAGTAGTTGCAGGCCGACCGAATATTGAAACACGGTCGGGGGCTTGCCGCCGATCATGCGGTTCACGGCGGCAGCGCGCGCATTGCCGCCGCCTGCAATCGGCGTGTCCTGCCAAACGCCGCCCTTGGCGGTGTAAGCGGCACGAATGGTGGCGAGCGCCGCCGATTCACCGCCGGAGGTCCACCAATGCAGCACTTCTGCCGTCTGCGCTTGGGCGGTGCCCAGGCCCGTGGTGAGGAGCAAAGCAGCGGCTAACGCCGCAAGGCGCGGGGTGTTCATCGTCATCGGTTCCTCCCGAGGGCATCTCTATACACGGAGATGCGGTTTTTGAAACATGCTCGCCCTCGCTTAGAGAGGGCTTCGTAACGTTTCGATTTTGTCCGATCACGCCATGAAGTTAGCGCCGTGTCAATTTCAAATTTTCATTGAATTGCGAGATTTTTGGGATCGACAGGAAAAAATTTTAACGTTACGATTTAACGCGAACGACAGGGTGCCCCTGCTTGGGTAGGCCCGTCAAAAAAATGGGAAGGAAAAGCGTCATGCGGTTTCCGCAGAATTTTGCCTGGGGGGTTTCGACCTCCAGTTATCAGATTGAAGGCGGCGCGCCGGACGATGGGCGCGGGCGCAGCATTTGGGATACTTATTGCGCCACGCCAGGCAGGGTCACGAATGGCGATGTCGGCGATATCGCCTGCGACCATTATCACCGCTACGAGGAAGATTTGGATTTGATCCGCGACCTGGGCGCGTCGATCTACCGTTTCTCGATCATGTGGCCGCGCGTTTTGCCGGAAGGCACCGGGCAGGCCAATGAAAAGGGCCTGGATTTCTATGATCGGTTGATCGATGCCATGCTGGCGCGCGGGCTAAAGCCTTGGCCGTGCCTATACCATTGGGATCTCCCACAGGCCTTGCAGGATCGCGGCGGCTGGGGTAACCGCGATATCGTCAATTGGTTCACCGATTATACCGCGCTGATGGCCAAGCGCCTCGGCGACCGCGCCGAAAATTGGGTGACGTTCAACGAGCCGAACGTCGTCGCCTGGATCGGGCACGAGGAAGGTCGCCACGCACCGGGAATCACCGATCCGCGCATGGCGTTGCGCGCCACTCATCACCTCAACCTCGCCCACGGCCGCGCCGTCACGGCCCTGCGCAGCCTTGCGCCGAAAGCCGGGCTTGGGTTCGTGCTGCCGCTGCACAAGGCCCGCCCGCTGCCGCAGCGCGCCGAGCAGGACGCCCATCTGGTGCCCCTCTTCGAAGATAAGTGGAACGGTGCCTTCCTCGATCCGGTCTATTTCGGGCACTACCCGGAATCGCTCCAGGCGAAAATGGCCGAGCATGTGCAGGACGGCGATTTGACGGAGATCAATGTTCCCGTCGATTTCATGGGCGTGAACCAGTATTTCCCCTCCTATATCCAGGCCGCCGAAGGGGAAGCCTGGCCGTTCCGCCACGCCGAGCCGCCGAAATATTTCCGCCGCACGGAAATGAACTGGGCCATCGACGGCACCGCCTTCTACGAAATCTTGATGATTTTGAAGGAGCGCTACGGCAACCCGCCGGTCTTCGTGACCGAAAACGGCAGCGCATTCCTTGATATTCCCGGCAAAGACGGGCGGGTCGCCGATCACGACCGCATCGCCTATTACCAGGAATATCTCGAAAACCTGCTGCGCGCGTCAAACGACGGGGCCGATATTCGCGGCTATATGCCTGGTCCTTGCTCGATAATTTCGAATGGGCGCACGGCTATGCCAAACGCTTCGGCCTCGTGCATGTGGATTACACGACGCAAAAGCGCACGCCGAAAGCCTCCTACGCGTACATGCAGCAGGTTTTCGCCAACAACGCCCTGCCGACGCCGAACGCCGGTGCATGACATGCCGAGCTTGCCAAGCCCCCTCGGACTAAGGTTCATGGAGGCTTGGCAGTTTAGGCGGACGCGTTGGGCATGGCGAATAATAGGGCGAATTTAAAAACGCTGGCCGATCACCTCGGCCTGTCCGTCACCACCGTTTCGCGGGCGTTGAAGGATGGGCCGGAGGTGCGCCCGGAAACCATTGCGCGGGTGAAGGAAGCGGCGGCCACCTTCGGCTATGTGCCCAATATCGGCGGCGTGCATTTGCGCACGGGCCGCACGATGAAAATCTGCTCGATTCTCTACGCCCCGGAAGTCGGCGATTACGGCGACCCCGGCTTTTTGGCCCAGGTGGAAAGCCTGTCGAAGGGGCTCGAAACCTCGCTCTATAACCTGATCGTCTTGGCCCAGACCGAAGGGCAAGGCCCGCTCGACCCCGTTCGAAAAACCTTCGAGCAGCGCTTGGCCGACGCGGTGATCTTCTCCCGCACGACGCCCCAGGATACGCGGGCGAAATATTGCCTGGAGCAGGATTTTCCTTTCGTCAGCTTCGGGCGGACCGAGCTTCTCACCCCGCACGCCTATATCGACCATGACGATGAAGGCGCGGTCTTCGATGCCGTCGCCACGCTGGCGCGCGAAGGGCACACGCGGATTGCGCTGCTAAACCCGACGGGGACGCTCACCTACCTCGGCTTGCGCGTCCAAGGCTATCGGCGGGCCTTGCGCGAGGCGGGGTTGCCGTTCGAGCCAAGCTTGCTGCGCACCGCCCCCCTCTCGGTGCGCGGCAATCGGGAGGCGATTACGGCGCTGCTGGCGGATGATCCGAGCGTCACCGCCTTCGTCTGCGCCAATCAAATGTCGGTCGTCGGGGCGCTCGAAGGGCTGCTCGAATCCGGGCGCGATACGGTGCGGGATGGGCTGCGCGTCGTCGGCTTCGGCGGCATGCCGTTCCGCATGCTGTCCGAGCAAAAAGTGGTTTATTATTATCAGCCGCAGCGGCGCGTCGGCACGGTGCTGGCCCATCATATTCTGGGGCTGCTGAACGGCGAGCCGCCCGAGAGCCAGCAAAGCATTCTCACCTACACCCGCATTGAAGATTTGCGCCAGTTCCGCACCAATGAAGACCTGGGCGAATAGGCCTTTCCCCCGGCTTCGGATTTGCTTTAGGCTCCGGCCATGACCACGCCCGAGCTTACCCATAATCTGCCTGAACTCTCGGTTGGGCAGCTCTCCAGCGCCCTGCAACGCACCGTCGAGACCGCCTTCCCGCGCGTGCGCGTGCGCGGCGAGATTTCGGGGTTCAAGCGTGCCCCCTCCGGCCATCTCTATCTGAACCTGAAAGACCCGGACGCCGTGTTGGGCGCGGTGTGCTGGAAGGGCGTCGCCGCCCGCCTCACCCTCCGCCCCGAGGATGGGATGGAGGTGATCGCCACCGGCAAGCTCACCACCTTCGCCGGGCAGTCGAAATATCAGCT
This sequence comes from Elstera litoralis, assembly GCF_000963705.1. Classification (GTDB taxonomy): domain Bacteria; phylum Pseudomonadota; class Alphaproteobacteria; order Elsterales; family Elsteraceae; genus Elstera; species Elstera litoralis. Next base: position 12,221 of record NZ_LAJY01000010.1, read on the forward strand.
CGTCATCGATCAAATGGAACTCGCCGGGCGCGGGGCGTTGCTGGCCTTGATCGAAGACCGCAAGCGCCGCCTGGCCGCCGAGGGCCTGTTCGAGGCCAGCCGCAAGCGGCCCTTGCCAATGCTCCCGCGCGTCATCGGCGTTATCACCTCGCCGACCGGGGCGGTGATCCGCGATATTCTGCATCGGCTGAATGATCGCTTCCCCCGCCCCGTGCTGGTTTGGCCCGTACTGGTGCAGGGCGAGGCGGCGGCGGCGCAGATCGTCGCGGCGATTGAGGGCTTCAACCGCTTGGTGGAAGGCGGGCGCATTCCGCGCCCCGACGTGCTGATCGTCGCGCGGGGCGGCGGCTCCATCGAAGATCTGATGGCGTTCAACGACGAAGCCGTGGTGCGCGCGGCAGCATCCAGCGCCATTCCGCTGATCTCCGCCGTTGGGCACGAGACCGACACGACCCTGATCGATTTCGCCTCGGACCGGCGCGCCCCCACCCCCACCGCCGCCGCCGAAATGGCGGTGCCGGTGCGCGCCGATTTGCGCCAGGCGGTTGCGGAACGCGGCCAGCGGCTCGATCAAGCCGCCGAACGGATTTTGCAGGACCGCAATCTGCGCCTAGATGCCCTCGGGCGCGGCCTCACCGATCCGCGCCGCGCCGTCGCCGAGGCCCGGCAGCGGTTGGAGGATCGCGCCCAGCAACTTCATCGCGTCATGCGCCAGCGCCTTGCCCTGGCGCGCGGGCAGGTCGAAACCCTGGCCGCGCGCCTGCCCCATCCACAGGCGCAAATCGCCCTCGCCCGCAGCCGCTTTCTGGCCGAAGCCCGCGCGCTGGAACAAAGCTTTACGCGTCATCTCACCAGTGATCGCCAGCGCTTCACCGCGATTTCTGCCCGGCTGCGCATTGATCCCTGGCGGCAGGAACTGACGCGGCAAGGCCAGGGCTTGATCCAACTGGCTGCGCGCCTGCCGACCGCCTACGATCAGCAGCGCCGCAGCCGCGCCGACCGAATCGCCGGGCTGGGGCGCTTGCTGGAAAGCTATTCCTATAAGGGCACCTTGGCGCGCGGCTTCCTGGTGCTGCGCGACGAGGCCGGGGCCTTGCTGTCGGGCGTCGCAACCCTCGCCCCCGGCACCCTGGTAACGCTGGAAGCCCAGGACGGTAGCCGCAAGGCCGAAGTTCTGGAGGAGGGCGGCGGCCCGCGCCCCGCCCGCCCGCGTGCTAAAACCCCGCTACCGAAGCAGGAGAGCCTGTTTTGATCCGCCGTCTTGCCCTGCTGACCGCCCTGCTGGCCCCGCTCGCCGCCCAGGGTTTCACCCTTGATGCACCGATCGAACAGGGGCGGTTGATTCGCGGCCAGACGAGCCCGAACGCGACCATTCTGCTCGATGGCAAGACGCTGCCCGTAACGCCGGACGGGAAATTCGTCTTCGGCCTCGCCCGCGACGCAGCGGGCACGATCACCCTCACCGAAAACGGCGCGGCGACGGTTCTGCCGATTGCCGCGCGCGCCTGGGATATTCAACGCATCGAAGGCTTGCCGCCCGGTAAGGTCAATCCCGACCCGGAGGGGCTGAAACGCATTCAGCGGGAAGCGGCCCTGATTAAAGCCGCCCGGTCGCAGGTCACCAATTTGGCGGGGTTTGCCGATGCCTTCCGCTGGCCCGCCAACGGGCGCATCAGCGGTATTTACGGCTCACAGCGGATTTTGAATGGTGAGCCGCGTAGCCCCCATCTGGGGCTGGATATCGCCGGGCCGACGGGAACGGCGATCCGCGCGCCTGCGGCAGGGCGGGTGGTCTTGGCGGAGCCGGATCTCTTTTTTACGGGCCGAACGGTAATGATCGATCACGGCCACGGAGTAGGCTCGATCTTCGCCCATTTATCGGCCAGTTCGGTCACGGTCGGGCAGGTGATTGCCGCAGGCCAAGAGATCGGCGCAATCGGCGCGACGGGCCGTGTGACCGGCCCGCATTTGCATTGGGGGGTCTATTGGGGCGCGGTCACGCTCGACCCACAGCCCCTCATGCCAACCCCCGCGCCCGCGCCTCTACCCTAGGGCGGCGAGAGCCGTCACTGCCCGTTCGCGGGCGGCGTGATAGGTGCGTGCCGTTCCGGCGGCTTCGAGCGCGACAGTGGCGATCCTATCCCGCTGCCAGCCCGGCAGGGAATTGAAGGCGCGCCCGGCGGCGGCTTTGGTCTTGCCTTCCAAATCCTGTTCCAGCGTCCGCGACAGGATTTGGTAGACTTTGCTGACTTCGCCGACCACAGCCCCGGTCGCCGTCAGCAGGATCGTCATCGCCGACCGTTCGGCCTGCGGATCGATCAAACTACTATCGGAAACAAGCTTAAGATGCGCCATCGACCCTTCTCCCTTAGCGGTTGAAAGGGACGATAGCGCATGTTTTCTGCGGTTTCTAGAGGGTTTGTTAAAGTAATTTCTTATGAATCGAACGAAACCGCATAACCTATTGAATTTGAACAGTCTTACCGATCATACGGTTTCCAGACCGATTTCGCTGAGGCGCGCTTGCATCGCCATCTGCGTCAGCGCGTCGAGGCGCAAGGCCGAGAAAATCTTAACCCGATGCTCAAGCTGGCGGAAGGCTTGGCGGAAGGCGTTCACCTGCGCCAGATCATCGCCATTGGCGGCGAGACCCACGGGGTCATCCACTTCCCAATTGGCAATCATCGGCTGCCCCGGCCAGGTCGGCAGCGTATCGGCGGTGAGCGTATCGCCGACGACGAAGATGAAATCCATCACCGGCGAGGCTTCGGCGGCAAACTCGTCCCAGCTTTTGCTGCGCAGGGTGCTGACCGGCATGTTCAGCGACTGCAACAGGCGCTCGGCATAGGGGTTGACGGCCCCGGCGGGGCTGCTGCCCGCGCTATAGGCTTTGAAGCGGCCCTTGCCCCAGTAATTCAGCAGCGCTTCGGCCATAATGCTGCGCGCCGAATTCTGCGAGCAGAGGAATAGCACATTATAAATCTTATCCATGAGGCACACCCCGGCTGACCATCGCACGAATGACGACAGCATCAGGGCGTAGCACCGCTTGATTGCCGTATGATGACGTTAACGGAATCTCCGTTTCCAAAAAAAAACCGCCGACGCGCAGGCATCGGCGGTACAGTCACCAAGGGTTTTGAAACTACTCTATCTGGCGGCGATTAAGCCCAGCTTAACCCCGGCGATGGCCTTCTTTACGCAACTCGCGCATCTTTTCCTTCTGCTCCGGCGACAGCCCGTCCATCACCTTCTTCATCGTTGTGCGGAAGGTTTCGCGCTCGGCTTGGGTCATCTGGTCGGGAGTTTTACCGCCGCGCGCCTTATCGAGTTCGGCCTTTTGTTCGGGCGTCAGGATGCTTTCCATCGCGCCGCGCATCTTTTCCATCCGCTCGCGCATCGGCTTCTGGGCCGCGTCGAGCTTGGTTTTTTGCTCGGGCGTCAGGCTGGCCATCACTTCGGCGCGGGCTTTGTGCATGCCGTCGCGGGCCGATTCCAGCTTGGCCTTTTGCTCCGGCGTGAGGATTTCCATCATCGCCTTATCGTGACCGCCGTGGCGATGCGGGCCGCCATCGGGGCCAGGACCGGCAGCAAAAGCCGCACCGGCGAGAATCGTGGTGGCAGCAAGGGTCATCAGAAAACGGTTCATGGTCTGGGTCTCTTTTTTGTTCAGGTGAGTGATGTGAGGCCTCGATATGGGATAGGGGTCTTCCCCCGGGTTCATCCCCAGGGCTCCAATTTTCTGATCCGCGTTTCGTGCAGGACCGCCATCTAACTCTTGATTGGCTTGCTGGCCCGGTCCCATCTATCCCCTTAACAAGAGCCGGTGCCACTCCTGGGCCGGATTGGAGAGATGAGGCTGACGTGGATCACGCTCCCGATAAATGGTA
>NZ_LAJY01000100.1 GCF_000963705.1 Elstera litoralis
TATGGGGTTTTGCGGGGGGTTGACGTGCTAGCGTCGCTCGGCCAACCGATAAGCCGCGTCTCGCTCCCGTCGTCCAACCGCAATCACCAAGACCAGCAGTTGATCGTCCCTGACCTCATAGACCAAACGATACCCTGCGGCGCGCGGTTTGATCTTACACCGATCTGGATGGCCGCTGAGTTTGGCGGAAGGCACGCGAGGCATTTCTATACGCTCCGCCAGCTTCTTCTTAAACAATGATCGCAGGCTCGGGTCGAGTTTATGCCACTCGCGCAGCGCCTGTTCTAGGAATGCGAGCTTATAAATCGTCCAGACTGACCGGGATGATCGTTTGGCCCTGGCGGGTGTCGGCAAGACGGTTCAATTCGCCGTCTTCCAACCGCTCCAAGAGAGCTTCAAAGGCATCCGCCGGGATCATGTAAAAGGCGGGGGCGTTCTGATCGAGCACGGCCACGGCACCCCCTTCGCCTGCCGCCAAGGTTTGCAGCGGGTCGCGTTGTACGTCGGCGAGACTCGCCGTTATGGTGGCGTGAATGGCATGGGTCATGTTCGCCCCTTTGCTCGAAAGTAACTCTGCAATCTTACGCCGATTCCACCAACCCCGCCAGCGCCGCCCCAAACCGTTCGGCGGCGATGCGGGCGGGCCAGGGTTCCCACGGCAGGCCGCCGTAGATCGGGTTCAGCGGATCGAGGGCGAGGGGCGGCGTGTGGATGCCCAAGGCTTCGCGGCACTCGGTAAGGCTCCAGCCAGCAACGAACACGGCTTCGGCGGCAGCGGCGCGTTTGTCGGCGGCTTTGATCGGCTTTTTCCAGGCGGGCGGCAGCAGCGCGGGCAGGCCGAAACGGTGATGAACGGCGGTCTGCAACGCTTGATCGAGCGCCTTATAGCCGTCCCCCAAAAAGGGCTTCAGCGGCGAAATCGGATCGAAGCAGACGCCCAGACACTCCGAGGCATCGTGGAGCAGAAAGGCGAGTTTCTGTAGGGGCGTGAGCGGTTTTGCCGCCTCCGCCTCGCCAATCGCCAGCACCGTCAGCGAATGCTGCGCCACCGACAGCGGCCATTCCCACACCGAATGCCCACCCCAGCGCACCGTGCGCGCGGCCCCGATGGCCAAATCCGAGGCTTCGAAGTCGAACGGCGTCGGGTCGAGCAAATTCAGCCGCCGCCCGGACGGCAGGCGCACCCAGGCGCGTTTGGTCGGGGGCTTGTGGATGGAGGGCATTTATTTCCCCAGCACCGCTTTGGCGACTTTGCGATACAGGGTCGGCACCGCCACCTCGCCGAAGCGATCCGGCGTAATCCAGGTGCCCAGCTTCGGATCGCCGAGGCCGACCGCGCCGCGATAAATCTGAAGCTCCAAGTGGAAGTGCGTGAACGTGTGGCGCACGCTGGTATCAACCTTTTGCCACTCCAGCTTCAGCGGCGCATCGGCGAGGGGGGTATTCGGGGGACGGTCGAGCCAGTCGGTGCCCGGCACCTCCATCATGCCGCCGAGCAAGCCTTTTTTCTTCGCGCCGTCGCAAGAGTACCGCGCCGTCTTTTCGCGTTAGCCAGAAGACGGCCCCGTAGCGGGTGGGCTTATCCGGCTTTGCGGTTTTCAACGGAAACCGCTCGGGATCATCGGAAATCCGGGCGATGCAGGCACTCGACACGGGGCAGAGGCCGCAGGCGGGGCGGCGCGGGGTGCAAACCATCGCGCCCAAATCCATCATCGCTTGCGCGTAATCGCCGGGGCGGGCCTGGGGGGTAAGCTCGGTGACAAAGGCTTTCAGGCGCGGCTTTGCTCCGGGCAAGGGCTCTTCGACGGCAAACAGGCGCGAGACGACGCGCTCGATATTGCCGTCCATCACCGCTGCCGGGCGGTCGAAGGCAATCGCGGCAATCGCCGCCGCTGTGTAATCGCCAATACCGGGCAGCAGCCGCAGCGCGTCGTCGTCGCTGGGGAAAATCCCGCGATGCCGGGCCACCACCATCGCCGCGCATTTGTGCAGATTGCGGGCGCGGGCGTAATAGCCGAGCCCCGCCCATTCGGTCAGCACGTCATCGAGCGGGGCTTGGGCTAAATCCTGCACGGTGGGCCAGCGGGCGAGGAAGCGCCGGTAATAGTCGGCCACCGTCTGCACCGTGGTTTGCTGGAGCATCACCTCTGATAACCACACATGGTATGGATCGGCCACCTCGCCCGCCTCCGCCCGCCACGGCAGGCGGCGGCGGTTATGGTCGTACCAGGTGAGAATCAGATCCGCATGCGCGGGGTGGGTCATGCCATCGAACCGTGATAAACAGACGGCATGGTTCGCCGTCCTCAAACGCTAACGCAACAGATAGCGCCCTCCCCGGCTGGGGTCGAGGGGGCAAAGGCGGAAACGCGCACCTGGAAGGCCGGGCCGCGCGCTTTATCGGTCGATCTTGCCAAAGTCGCCCGCCCCGCCGCGCGCAAATTCGGCTTTGCCGACGCCCGCCTCTTCGCCGACTGGCCGATTATCATGGGCGAGGCGATTGCCCGGATGACGCTGCCGCTGGCGATAAAACGCGATAAAACCGGCGACCGGCGCACCCTGGTGCTGAAATGCAGCGCCGCCGCCGCCCCGCTGATTCAGCATTACACGCAGCAGATTCTGGAGCGGGTGAATACCCACTACGGGTTTTCTGCCGTAACGCACCTGCAAATGAAACAAGGCCCGATCCCGCCGCCACCCGTGCCCCCCAAGCCGCGCCCGCCGCTATCGGTGGAAGCGGAGGCGGCGTTGCAGGTGCGGGTTTCTGAAGTAGAAACCGAGCCACTACGCGCGGCGCTGCTCGCGCTCGGTCGTTGCATTGGGAATAGATAAGCTTCACTGTCCTTTTGTAGTAAAAGTACATTGCGCCACACGATGTGATGCAGCAGAATGGCGACAATTCGTCTCGTTTTAGGACTATCCCGATGGCCCGCTCTGCCGCCAAGCTTCGTTCTGTGCCGCTCAATTCTCCGAAAACCGGCGCTTTGCCGGATTTGACCGTTGGGGAGATCTGGTTTCCGGCGGATGAAACGGCCAATGCGGCGGCGCTGCACAAAAATCTCACCGAGCGGCTGAGCGGTTTGCGCGAGCGGGCGGAGGTCGATCCCTTCGGCGATCCGATTCTGATGCTGGCGCTCGACCTAACCCGGATGCTCGATAAGGGCGAGGTCACTGCCAGCGGCGTTGAGCAATTGGTGCAGCATCTCACCGCGCGCACCTTCGAAGCGCGGGCGGCGCGGCTGGCGGCCTATGTCGGCGAAACCGATCCCGTCCAAAATGATGCCAAGCTCGACGCCTTGCTGCGCACGGTCGCGGAAGGCCGCAGCTTCGAGGATTTCGCGGCGCAGGTGCAAAGCCTGCACTACGGCATCGTTTTTACGGCGCATCCGACCTTTTCGACCGGGCTCGATCTGTCGCGGGTGATGGCGGCGTTGGCGACGGGGCGCGATGCGGCGGGGGCAGCGATTTCCGACGAAACGCGGGCCGCGCTGATGCAATCGGTCGCGCTGGCCGATCACCGCCCGCCGCGCGATCTGAGCTTAAGCGTCGAGCATAGCTGGTGCCTGGAAGCCCTCGGCAATGCCCAAACCGCGATGGAGCGGCTACACGGCCTTGTGCTGCGCCTTGCGCGCGAACTCTACCCAGAGCGCTGGACCGAGCTGTCGCCGCGCCTCGTCTCGCTCGCCACCTGGGTCGGCTACGATCACGATGGCCGGGCCGATATCACTTGGGCCGATACGCTGCGACTGCGTTTGATCGTGAAGCAGGCCCAGTTGCAGCGCCATCGGCGCACGCTGGCGGGGTTGATTCTGGAGGCGGGGAACGGCGCTACGGCAACCGTGCTCGAACTGCTGGAATCGCTGCTGGCCCTGGCGGAAAAACAGGTGGCGGACCAGATCCGCGCGGCGGTTGTCGCCGGGCAGAGCCTGGAAGACGCCCAGCGCTTCGCCTATACGCTGGTGCAGGGCATGGAAACGGCGCTGGTCGATAGTCACCGCCTGGTCACGCTCACCAACCGCGCGCTGGAGCAGAATCTCGCCGAAGGCGGGGCCTTGGCCGAACGGCTGGCGGTGCTGAAAGCCTCGCTCGCCCTACACGGCCTGGGTGCCGGGCATAGCCATTTCCGGCTGAACTCCACCCAGCTTCATAATTCGATCCGACGACAAGTTGGGCTCGAAACCGGGCCGGAAGACCCCGCTCACCGCCGCAGCTACTATAATGCCATCAATGATCTGATGGAGCGGGTGCAGCCGGTCAGCATCAATGTCGGCTCGCTGTTGGCCGAGCAAGCGTCGGCCAAACGCATGTTTATGATGATCGCTGAACTTGCCAAAGCCATCGACCGGGAAACGCCGATCCGCTTCCTCATTGCCGAAACCGAAAGCGCATTTACGCTGCTGACGGCGCTGTACTACGCCAAACTGTTCGGCCTGGAAGAGCAGATCGAAATTTCGCCCCTCTTTGAAACCGTCTATGCGCTGGAGCATGGCGACCAGATTATCGAAGACGCGCTGCGCTCGCCCCATTACCGCGCTTATGTGCAGAAGTCCGGCAAGCTGTGCATTCAGTTCGGCTATTCCGATTCGGGGCGCTATATCGGCCAGTTGGCGGCGACCTTCCATATCGAGCGCCTGCGCTTGCGCCTTGCGGGCGTGCTGCAACGGCTGGGGCTTTCCGGCGTGCAGGTGGTGTTCTTCAATACGCACGGCGAATCCATCGGGCGGGGCGGGCATCCCACCAGCCTCACCGACCGGCTGCATTACCTCGCCCCGCCGTTTAGCCGCGCTGAGTTTCTGGCGAACGGCATTACGGTGAAGGAAGAAAGCAGCTTCCAGGGCGGCGACGGCTATCTGATTTTCCAGTCGCCGGATATCGCCTATGCGGCGGTGGCGCGCATCGTCGAAGTCACTCTGGTGCCGAGCCCCGAGGCCGACAATGATCCGATCTACGGCCAGGGCGATTTCTCCACCGAGTTTTTTGCGACGGTGAAGCAGTTCTTCGGCGAGTTGGTGGATGATCCCAATTACGCCACGCTGTTGGGTGTGTATGGAACGGCTATGCTGTATCGAACCGGCTCGCGCCCGGTCAAGCGCCAGTCGGAATCCTGGGGGCGGGTACCGGACCTGTCGCACCCCTCACAACTGCGCGCGATTCCGAACAACGGCGTGTTGCAGCAGTTGGGCTTGCTGGCCAATACCATCGGCGGGCTTGGGCGGGCGATGAGCAAAGACCCGGACCTTTGCGCCGCGCTGCTGAAATCCTCGCCGCGCTTCCGGCGGGCGATGGCCTTGGTCGAGCACGGTATGTCGGTGAGCGATCTCGACGTGATGCGCGCCTATATCGATACGCTCGACGCGGGCATGTGGCTGCACCGCTCCGGGCGTACCAAACTGCCGCAGCGGCGCGAGGAGTTGCGCTCGGTGGCCCGCCACTTGGAACGGCTCGATTCGCACCATCGTTTGACGAAAGTTTTCCGCAAGCTCCAGGGCGATTTCCTCACCTTACGCGATCATCTCGCCTATTGCCGCAGTCAAGGGCTGGACGTGCCGCCCGTGGGGCTCAAGGAGTCGGAGCGCGATGATTTGGTGCTGCTGCACGCGATCCGCGTCGGGTTGATCCATCGGATTTTCCTGCTGGCGACCCATGTGCCGGATTTCAGCCCGCAGCACGGCACCACCTTCGAAGAAATGTTCGCGCGCATTCTGCATTTGGATGTGGAGCCGGTGCTGGACTTCCTTGACGATGTCTTCCCGGCGCGCCCCGATGCTGACGCCCCGGCGGCGCTCGATTTCGGCGAGCCCGCCACCTATCGCGGCGGCGTAGGGCAAACCTATGAGGCCGAACACGAGCGCCTGTTCCGCCCGATGCGCGGCTATTTCGAGCTGATCCGCCGCATCGGCACCGCCATTACCTATCAGATCGGTGCGGTGGGGTAGGGGCGCGCAAAGCGCCCTTGTTCTGCCACACTTGCCCTATTACCTTCCGAGCGATCTGCTGACCGGAGGTATTATGCTGAGCCGTCGTTTGTTTTTGCCGCTTGCGGCGACCGCTGTCGTTGGGGGCGGTGCGCTCCTCTATACTCGCCCTTGGGAAAAGCCTGCGTCGGCCCCGGCAACCCCCGCCAGTGCCAATACGGCCCCGCCGCCGAAAGCTGCGGCAACGGCCCCGGCAAGTTCGGTCAATCCGCTTCTGCTCGCCCGTGACGGTGATCGCATTCTCGGTAAGGCCGACGCGCCGATTACGATTGTCGAATATGCCTCTTTCACCTGCCTCCATTGCGCGACTTTCGCCAATAAGGTGCTGCCGCAGATCAAGAAGGATTGGGTTGAAACCGGTAAAGCGAAACTGATTTACCGCGATTTCCCGCTGGATCGCTTGGCCTATGAGGCCTCCCTCCTGTCGCGGGCGGTGGCGGGGGACCGTTACTATGCGTTTGTCGAAATCCTCTTTTCCCAGCAGGAAAAATGGGTGACGGCGAAAGATCCGCGCGCGGCCCTGGGGCAATTGGCGAAGCTCGCGGGCCTGGGCTCGGCGGAGATCGAGGCGGCGTTCGACAATAAAGCCGTGGGCGATGCCATTCTTGCCCAGCGCCTTGAGGCCAGCGAAAAGCTGAGCGTGGATTCGACGCCAACCCTGTTCATCAATGGCGTCAAAGTGGCCGATCACGGCACGGTGGACGCGTTTGCCAAAGCGCTGGCCGCCGCTTAGGCTGCGTCCAGCACTAAGTCGAACGGCTGTGTGGAGCGCTGGATTCGTGCCAGAATCCAGGCTCCTTCCAGCGTACTGAAGAACCGTAGCGCCCGATCTCGCGCGGCGTCGGCTTCGCCCAAGCGGATTGCGTGGGCGCTCAAACAGGCGAGTAACGCTTCCAGCGCGGCTTGAACCGCCGTATGCAGCCGCGCCGATTCGGGTACGGCGGTCAGTGCAATCGCGGTTACGGGACAGCCCGCCTGCCAACCCGAAGTTTCCAAAATCTGCGCAACGGCAACGGTGAAGCGCGCGAGACCGTCCCGGAAACTGGCGGCCTCGGCAAAGGCCCGGTCGATCATGCGGGTCAGGCTGGCGGTCGCTAATTCTACGGCAGCTTCTGCCAACTCCTCCTTCCCGCCGGGGAAATGATGGTAGAAGGAGCCCTTCGGCGCGCCGCTGATCTCGATAATCTCCGTCAATCCCACGCCATTATACCCACGCCGTCGGAATAGATCGGCGGCAGTGGTGATGAAGCGGGATTTTGCGTCGGACGGGCGGGCCATCGGGTGAAAATGCCAGTTGTATGGTGATCGGTCTAGTGTTAAACATTCTATGGCAATCACCCTAGAATGGGAATACGTCGATGCCCAAGCTTCAGCCGGTTCAGTTCAGCAGCGCGCCGGGCGTTATTCTCAATGGAACCCTGTTTCTGCCCGATGGGCCGCCGCGTCGCATGATTGCGCTGAACGGCGCGACCGGGGTAGCGCACACCTATTACGCCCGTTTCGCGGCTTGGCTGTGCGACAGCGAGCAGGCGGCGGTTCTGACCTATGACTATCGCGATTTTGGCGCGTCGTCGGGCGGTTCGCTGCGCTCCTCCCGTGCGACGATGGCCGAATGGGGCGCGGGCGACCAATCGGCGGCGGCGGATTTCCTGCTGGACACCTATCCCGACCTGCCGTTGTGGGTGATCGGCCATTCCTTAGGCGGGCTGTTCGTGCCCTTCTACGCCCAAGCGGAGAAAGTCGAGCGGGTCATTGCGGTGGCGTCTGGCCCGGCCCATTGGACACTGCACCCGCTCAAATTCATGCTGACGGCGCTGTTCTTCTGGTGGCTCGCCGGGCCGCTCTGCACGCTTCTCCTTGGGTATATGCCGGGACGGTTGCTGGGCGCGGGGGCGGATTTGCCGAAGGGGGTTTTCTGGCAGTGGCGGCGCTGGTGCCTTTCCACGCGCTTCTACCGCCCCGATTGGGGCGGCGCACTGCCCGAACCGCGGTTCGACGCCGTGCGCTGCCCGGTGACACTGGTGAGCATTTCCGACGATGTCATGGTGCCGCCGCAGGCGGTGGCCGGGCTCAAGCATTTTTACCCGAATGCCGAGGTAGAGCATCGCACCATCACGCCGAAAAGCATTGGCGCGCGCCAGATCGGGCATATCCGCCTGTTCTCGGACCGCAACGCCGCAGCCTGGCCGGCGATTTTGGCGCTGGGGTAGGGGTGTCTATCGGGGCTTTGCCCCGAACCCCAGCCAAGGGGATTTTCCCCTTGGCAATCCCATTTTCTTGATCCCGATTATTCCAATAATATCAATGAAATAAGAAGTCGCGGATTCTCAAGGGGCCGAAGCCCCTTGAGTGGGGTGGAGGGGCAAGCCCCTCGAAAGACTGCGCAGACCTCTGCCCGCATCTCTGGAATGATCGCCCCCTCCACCCAGGGATTCTGCGCCAGCCAGCGCCGATTGCGCGGGCTGGGGTGGGGCAGCGGCCAGAGCCGCCCGAGGCTGGGATGCTCAACCGGCCCGGTGCGGACGATCTCCGTCACTGAATCGCTGGCCCGCTCCGGCAGATAGGCCGAGAGAGCGTAGCGCCCGAGCAGGATGGTCAAGTGAATGTTCGGCAAAAGCGCCCGCAACCGCCAGTGCCAGAGCGGGGCACAGGCCGCGCGCGGTGGGGCGTCGCCGCCGCCCTGCTTGCCGGGGTAGCAGAACCCCATCGGCATCAGCGCCACGCGGGTTTCATCGTAGAACGCCGCCCGGTCGAGCGCGAGCCAACGCCGCAGCGTATCGCCGCTCGGGTCGTTGAATGGCTGGCCAGTGGCATGAACCTTCGTCCCCGGCGCTTGCCCGATGATGAGCAGCCGCGCCGCCGGGTGAAGCTGCACGACGGGGCGCGGGCCGAGCGGCAGATCGGCACAGGCAGTACAAGCCCGCACCTGGGTCAGAAGGTCGACAAGCTTAACCACGGCCCAGGAGCATGTTAACCAACCAGGGCACCAGCTCCGTCGCCGGGCCGGTGAGGGCTTGATTGAACATCGTCGCGCCGTGGGAGGGTTCTAAATTCAATTCCAAACAGAAGGCCCCGTGCTTGCTGGCTTCGGCAACGAAACCAGCGGCGGGGTAAACGGTGCCGGACGTGCCAATAGAGAGAAACAACGCACACTCGGCGAGCGCCCCATAGATGCGCTCCATACCGTAGGGGATTTCCCCGAACCAGACGATATCGGGCCGTCGCGTGCCAATGTTTCCGCACTTCGGGCACACATCGGCGAGGGTAACATCCCCTGTAACCTCGCGATTGTCGTGGCAAGCGGTACACCGCACCCGCCGAAGTTCGCCGTGCATGTGTAAGATAGACTTGCTGCCGCCGCGCTCGTGCAAATCGTCGATATTCTGGGTCACGATCAGCACCGGGCCGCCCCATTCCGCCTCAAGCTCGGCGAGGGCGCGATGGGCGGCGTTCGGCTGAACGGCGGGATCGTCTAACTGGGCGCGGCGGGCGTTATAAAAATCCTGCACCTGTTGCGGGTCGCGCGCATAGGCTTCGGGCGTCGCCACGTCTTCGAGCTTCACTTGGCTCCAGACGCCGCCAGCATCGCGGAAGGTGTGCAAGCCGCTTTCGCGCGAAATGCCTGCGCCGGTCAGAATTACAATCGGGTCGCCCCGGCGGATACGCAGCTCAGCCATTTTCGTCTTCTTCCAACGGATACACAGCCTCTTCCCGGTAGAAGGGACCGTCAGCCTGACTCCAACTGGAATAGAGGATGAAACGGTCGAACGCCACGGGGCCGATGCGCAGGGGCGAGTTGGCGGCGATCTGCCGCATCAGCGCGCCGACCGACGGTTTCTTGAGCCGGGCGAGGGTAACGTGGGGGATATATTTTTGCGTATCGGGGGCAAGGCCGGCCAAACGCAGGGCGCTTTCCACCCGTTCGCGTAACTCTAGCAACGCGGGCTCCCGCTCTATGCCGACCCAGAGCACGCGCGCGGCCTCCCCCTGGCCGAAGGTATCGATCCCGGTCAGGGTAAGGGCAAAGGGGGCAAGGCTGATCCCGTCGAGCGCTTCGGCGATATCCTGCGCCACCCCGCCATCGACCTCGCCGATGAAACGCAGGGTGAGGTGCAGGCTTTCGGGCGGCATCCAGCGCGCGCCGGGCACGCCCCCGCCGAGCAGTGACAGGCGCGTTCGCACCTCGGGCGGCAACGGCAGGGCAACGAAGAGGCGCAGCATGGGGGCTAGCTTTCCACCGTGGCGGTGAAATCGGCAAAAGCCCCGTCGAGATCAAAGCTGGGGCGAAAGCCGGTTTCCTGGATGACGCGGCTTACATCGAGAGGGGCGCGGTCGCCGACCGGGGGTAGGGTGATATTGGTTTCGGTGGGATCAGCGGTCAGTGCCCAATCGAGCCCCGGATAGCGGCGAGCGAGGCGGGCGCACCAATCTTCAAGGCTCCAGCGCCCGCCGGGGCCGACATGATAGAGCCGATGGGCGAGGCGTGGGGCGCGCAGAAGCGTATCGAGCGCCAGGGCCGCATCGGGGCATAGAGCCAGTCGTTGAGGCCGGGGCGGGGTAGCCGGATCGGGGTACCCGCCCGTGCCGCGTGCCAGCATTGCCAGGGTGGCGACATGGCATCGCGGTGGCCGGTATCATATTCATACGGGCCGAAAAACGTCGCTGAGCCGGGCCACGACCGAATCGAGCCCCGAGAGCCCCGCTAGCCGGTCCAACATCGCTTCTTGCGCGGCCTTGCCGATGGCGGGGAGCGTGTCGGGCCGAATCGCGCCGTCCTCGCGCAAGGGGGCGCTGGTGAAGGCGAGCGGACCGAAGACGGCGGCGCTGCTGACCAGCACAACCCGGCGGACAAGATGGCGCTGGGCGGCCGTGAGCACGCTCAGCGCGCCCAAGACCGCGACATCGAGAATCTCGCGCGCATCGTGGCGTTCGCGGTCCGGCCCGGCGGAAATGGCGGCCAGATGGACGATATGGCTAATGCCGTAATCGCGCAGCACGGTGCCGAAACGGGCCTCGTCGCGGATATCGCCGGGCAGGGCCACAACCGGGCCGGGATTGGTCGTGAGCCGGGCAATCGCCCCCGGCGGCGGCGGGCTCATACCGAACAGCACCGTGCGCACGCCGCTCTGCGCTAGCCGCTCGGCCAGCGAGAGCCCGAGAAAGCCGGTGCCGCCGGTAATCAGAACCTGCATGGCCGCTCCGGGCTTCGTCCCTTAAATATCACGGCGGTTTTCCAGCGCTGTTAATAATTTTGCAAGGTCCAAAGGTTAATCTGAACTCTCTGAGACGCCTTATCTTGCGTCATCGCTCCTGTGGGGGAGTTGGCCTGAACCGCCTCCCCCACAGCAGAGCTCTTCCCCCAAATTACGCTTTTTTCTGAAACCGCCACACGGCGGCGGGCGGCACGTTGAACCAGATGCGGCCAAGGCGCGTGCCCTCGATGTTCAAGCTGGGATCGCGCAACGGGCTGAACGGCGGATAGGTATATTGAATGAAGCTGCCCTTCGGTTTCAGCACGGCGAAAGCGGCTTCCACGATGGATTTCTGCACGCTTTTCGGCATCGGGCGGATCGGCAGGCTGGAGACGACCGAGGCAATGCGACCGATGCGGTGCGCGGGCAGCAGGTCCGTCAGCGTCGCGGCGTCGCCTTGCAAAATCTCGACGCCGGGGAAGCGCTTGCGCAAATAGTCGGCGAGGCGCGGGTCGAGTTCGACCACATAGAGCGCGTCGCGCGGCACGCCCGCTTCGAGCAAGGCGGCGGTGACGACGCCAGTGCCCGCGCCGATTTCGACAATCGCTTCGCCGGGCGACAGGCGGATCTGCTTTGCCATCATGCGAGCCAGGGCCGAGGAGGAGGGCAGAACCGCCCCGATCCGGGTGGGATTATCCATCATGGATCGCAGAAACACGAAAATACCGTGAGCTGAACGCATCGCAAGGAAGCCCTTCTGTGGCCGTAAGCTATGACCGGAACGCCGGAGCCTTACTGATATAAGACTATAGTGTGGCGATCGGGTGACGATGGCGCAAAAGGGATGGTGGGAGCAAGGGGGAAGCGGTTAAAGCCAGGCTGCTTGTAATTTCGTGTCAACCGGCTTACCTCGTGACCCCAAAGATGCTCTCGCGAGGAAATCCATATGTCCGTGAAAATTGCCGTGGTTGGCGCTACTGGGTCCGTGGGCCGGGAAATTCTGATTTGTTTGGCGGAAGCCGATATTGTTGCCGCCGATGCGGTGGTGGCGATTGCCTCGGATCGGTCGGTTGGCAGTCAGGTTTCCTTCGGCGAGGATGATGATTTGACCGTGCAGGCGCTGACCGGGTTCGATTTTAAGGGCATCACCCACGCGTTTTTCGCCGTCGATAGCAAAACGGCGGCGAAAGAAGCCAAGAAAGCCGTGGAGGCTGGGGCTATCGTTATCGATTGCTCCGACGCTTTCCGGCTGGAGCCGGGGGTTCCGCTGGTCGTGCCGGGCGTGAATGACGCCGCCCTGGGCCAGATGAAAAAGAACATCGTCGCTACCCCGTCCGCGCTCGCCATTCTGCTCGCCTGTGCGCTAAAGCCGCTGCAAGAGCATGTGCCGATCAAGCGCGTCGTGGTCTCCTCCTATCAGCCGGTTTCCGGCTTGGGGCGGCTGGCGATGGACGAATTGTTCAGCCAAACGCGCGGCATCTATGTGAACGATCAGCCGACCAAAGAGCATTTTCCCAAGCAGATCGCCTTCAACGTCATCCCGCAAGTCGGCGAGTTTCAGGGCGATGGCTATACGACCGACGAAGCGGCGCTGGCGGGCGAAACCCGTAAGCTCGTGGGGCCGGATATTCTGCTGACGGCCACCTGCGTGCGCGTGCCGGTCTTCATCGGCCAGGCCGCCGCCGTGACGGTAGAGTTCGACAGCGCCCTAACGGCGACCGCCGCGCGCGAGTTCTGGCGTAAAACGCCGGGCCTTTCCGTCATCGATCACCGCACCACCGAAGGCTATGTGACCCCGGTGGAATCGGCGGGCGATGACCATGTGTTCATCTCCCGCGTCCGCGACGATAAAAGCGTGCCCCACGGCATCACCTTCTGGTGCGTCACCGACAATACCCGCAAAGGCGGCGGGCTCAATGCCGTGCAGATTCTGGAAGGCTTGCTGAAGGCGAAGGGGAAGAAATAACGCTTGAGTTAGAGCGCGCTCTAGGCGCTATCCATCGCAGCGTTGAACGGAAGGACGGTCGATGAAAATCGGGGATCTTGCCGCGCGCTGCGGGCTATCGGTCCATACGCTGCGCTATTACGAACGCATTGGGCTCCTGCCCCGCATCGCGCGGGATCAGGGGCAGCAGCGCGTTTACGATAGCGCGGCCTTGGTGTGGATTGCCTTTCTCGGGCGGCTGAAAACCACGGGCATGCCGATTCAGAAAAATGCTGCGTTATGCGGCTTTGCGGGCCGAAGGGCCGAGCACGGCGGCGGCGCGGCGGGATTTGCTGAGGGATCATCGCGCCGAGGTTGCGGCCAAGATTGCCGAGCTTACCGACTGTCTTTCGGTTCTGGACACGAAGATTGCGGATTATTCCGCCCAACTTTCGGCTCAGGAGACCGTGAATGACAAACCCCATCCCCCAGGATCGCTATAGCCGTGGATTGGCCCGCTTAACCGAGGTTGACGGTGCGGCAGGTGAAGCCGTGATCGCCGCAATGGCCGATATCGCGCCCGACTTGGGCAAAGCCATTATCGAATTTGCTTTTGGCGAAATTTACACCCGCCCCGGTTTGAGCCTGCGCGACCGGGAGCTTGCCACCATCGCCGCCCTCACGGCCCTCGGCACGGCGACGCCGCAGTTGAAAGTCCATCTCCACGGCGGGCTCAATGTGGGGCTGACGCGCGAGGAGATCGTCGAGACCATACTGCAAATGGCGGTTTATGCCGGTTTTCCCGCCGCGCTCAATGGCATGTTTGCGGCCAAGGAGGTGTTTGCGGCGCGGGAGGTTGCCGTTTAACCCGCCGTTGGAATACGGCTCGGCTTCGCTTCGCCCGCCGCCTCTTGAGCGGCGAACTGCGCGCCGAGGCGGCTGGGGGCGGCCACATCCATCACCACCAGCTTACCCTTGCTGGAGGCGTGGACGATGGCATCCAGCCGGTTGAACTCGATCAACTGTTCCATCAGCCGTTCGGGATTGACGCCGGCGGCGTGGAGTGCCTCGGCGTTCTCGCGCAACAGGGCGACATAGCCGTTGAAGATGAGGGCACGGGCTTCGCTGATGCCTTGAGCTTGGCGGATCATATAGGCGGCGTCCGCCTCCGCCTCGCCCCGGCGGCGAATGAGAGTGGAATGGGCTTCGAACTGGGCGGCTTCCTGGCCGCGCGCGGCGCTCACCACTTTATCGAAGGAGCGTTGCACCTCCTCCGACACATGGGGCGCGCCAACCGTGATGCTCTGGATTTGATAACCGAAGGCGGCAAAGCGCGCCGCCACCTGCTCTTCCAACTGATGCCCAAGACTCATGCTCTCTTCGTAGAGTTCGGCGCTGCTTTTATTGCCGGTGACGGAGCGCATCGCGTCCATCACGAAACCCGCCAGCATTTCATCGACATTGTCGACGCTATAGGCCGCCGCGATAATGCTCTCGCGGCTATTGGTCACGGAGGTTTGCACGCTCGCCGACAGCGTCATGAACAAAATTGTCTTTGGAGCGAATC
>NZ_LAJY01001000.1 GCF_000963705.1 Elstera litoralis
GGCACCAGTTGATGATCGTCAGGGCATGACCCCGGCGGTCAGATTGATGCAAAGGTCCCCAGGCTGTAACAGCGAGCCCAACATGGCTTCCAGATTGTCAGGGGTCAGCGAAATCCGCTTATAGCGCATGCCCTGCGCTAAATAAGGTGCGAATTTGCCTTCATGGTCATCAGCTTCAATCACCGTGATATTCGACAGCGGAAGATCGAAATGCCGTTCTAAAACCGGCACAACCGATTGACCAACACTACCATATCCTAACATGACGATCCGGCCGCCAAACGGGACCCGTGTTACCATTCTTACCTCGTGGACAAAGATTGTTAAAAGACCGCGATAATCTATCTATCGCACCGCACAAACGCAAGATAAATCATGCAAATACTTGTTTTACTTACGCTTTTTCGCAAGAATAAGTAAATACAAAGTCATTCACGCCCCGAATCCTGAGCGTGTTAACCTTGAGAATATTGTTTTTCTGAAGAAAGCTGGCTGACAGAAGTCTTGCTAGCGCAAAGCTTAGGATTGAGCCGCGCTCAATTGAGCGCGATAAGTGGTGCCGAACCCACGTAACGGTCGG
>NZ_LAJY01001001.1 GCF_000963705.1 Elstera litoralis
TTGCGAGTGGCGAGTCGCTACAGTGAGATTCGTGTTGCGGGCGGCATAGGGTCCCGGCGCTTGGAGGCTTCGGTATATTTCGATGAAGACGGTTTTGATCGTTGAAGACAACGAACTCAATATGAAGCTTTTCCACGATTTGTTGGAAGCGCGCGGCTATCGTATTTTGCAATCGCGGGACGGGATGGAAGCCCTGCGCCTCGCGCGGGAGGAGCGGCCCGACCTGATTCTGATGGATATTCAACTGCCGGAAGTGTCTGGCCTTGAAGTTACCAAGTGGATCAAGCAGGATGAACACCTACGCTCTATTCCAATTATTGCGGTTACGGCTTTCGCTATGAAGGGTGATGAAGAAAAAATCCGCGAGGGGGGCTGCGAGGCATATATTGCCAAACCAATTTCGGTCGCAAACTTCCTCGAGACCGTTCAGCGCTTTTTGGGTTAAGGGCTGATGCCGGGCCGTATCCTCGTTGTTGATGATATTCTTCCGAATATCAAACTGCTCGAAGCAAAACTGACGAGCGAATATTATGACGTCATTTCGGCGGAAAATGGGCCGACGGCGCTGGAACTTG
>NZ_LAJY01001002.1 GCF_000963705.1 Elstera litoralis
AAAGGGGGGGCGATGCGCTCCCCTTTATCTTTAAGCATCGCCTCATCAGGTTCGTTACCGACACCAGCCCGCGCGAGAATTTCAAGCGCTTTCACTGGATCGGCCCGTTGTGCTCTCGCATTGAAATAATTTTCCATGCGGAAGGCTTCTGCAAGGGTATCGGTGATGATCTTACTGACCGTGACGCCCTTCAGCTTTGCCATAGCTTCAGCTTGCTCTATCAAAGCGGCATCAGTAATCTGAACTGCGTTCATCGCTTCATCTCCGTCATGCTATGAAGTGCTGCACTCGGTTTCAGAACCTGAATACCATACCGCAGTGCCCCCTCTTTGAAGTCTTCTATATTCTCTGTTATGAGGGCGTCGGCACGACCATTCACGGCAGTTTCCAAAACCATATCATCATTCGCGTCTTTGGTTGCTGGTCTTATTGAAAACCAGAGCGGCACTCTTTCTATATATAGGGTCATCGCATCCAGAATCTCAGTAACATCGTTTCGGGATAATCGAGCCCGCGCGAGATGCTCTGGTCGGGTCATAACAGCCTCATATTCCGCCATGAGCGGAACTGATACCAACGGATTTAGACGCCCCTGCAACACCAGCTTAAGGAGTTGCCGAGACGGCCCGTTCGCGCTGCGGATCGCCGATACCAAGATGCAGGTATCGAGGACAAATCT
>NZ_LAJY01001003.1 GCF_000963705.1 Elstera litoralis
GCGACGGCGCTGGCCGCCGCCCTGCTCGCCCCAAACGTCGCCTTGGCTGCCGATAAGGTGAAAGTCGGCGTTTTTTTCCGGCGGCGATGGCGAGATCATTTGGCAGGAAGTCAAAAGGTTGCAGCCAGAGACGGTATCGATGTGCAAGTGATCGTCTTCAACGATTACCTGCTGCCGAATGCCGCGCTGGACGCGGGCGATTTGGACCTTAACGCCTTCCAGCATAAGCCGTTCCTGGAAAATCAGGTCAAGACCAAGGGCTATAAGATTACCGCTATCGCCGACACGGTGGTTTCCCCCATCGGGCTCTATTCCAAGAAAGTCAAAGCCTTGGCCGAACTGAAGGACAGCGCGCAGGTCGGCATCCCCAACGATCCCAGCAATGGCGGGCGTGGCCTGCTGCTGCTGGCGCAGCATGGGCTCATTAAGTTGAAGGAGGGCGTAGGCATTCTGCCGCGCGTCATCGACGTAACCGACAATCCGAAAAAGCTGAAATTCCGCGAAATCGACGCGGCGCAACTCGCGCGCAGCCTCGATGATCTCGATGCCGCTGTCATCAATACCAATTACGCGCTGCAGGCCAACCTAAAGCCGGGCCGCGATTCGATTGCCATCGAAACCACGAAGGATAATCCCTACGGCAACGTCATCGCCGCGCGCGAAAAGGATAAGGATAATCCCCTCTATCGCCGCGTCGTGAAAGCCTATCAGGATGAAGCCATCCGCAGCTTCATCAAAACCCGCTTCGATGGGGCCCTGCTGCCGGTTTGGTAAAAACCCACACCGTTTCAGTCGAAAAGGCGGGCTCTCCCCGCCTTTTCTGTGATTGCGCCCGCTGAAAGACCCGGTCGATGCCCAAGCAGATCC
>NZ_LAJY01001004.1 GCF_000963705.1 Elstera litoralis
AGCCGGGGCAGTTTCCCGCCCCGCTTTGCACTCTCCGTATCGACGCCGTGTTACGCCGCGTGGTGCCCACCTTCGCAATGGTGGGCACTTCTAGAGTAAGACAGCCGCCTGTCAAATGTAAGACTGGTGAGCTTCAACATTATGAGAAATCAATTTTTACAATAAGAGCCGCACTATTCCAATCAACTCGATGATCATTATACCATACGTCCCCATTCGTAATTTTTTTATCTAATCGAGAGATACGAGATGGTTCGCACTTCAGACATGATGAAAAATTTTCAAACACATGATTCACCGCCATATCAATATTCTGGTGGTTCCTCATATCACTATGATGTGTAACAAAAGCCCCCCAATAAGCTGATTTAATTTTTCCAGGGTGTTKTTTTTTTCCTAAAACGCAAAAAAATATCATTTATCTTAATTGCATCTCGCATCATTTCTCCGGAAGATCTCTTTAGCTCTATTATGTATAGCGGCTCTTGTTCGTCATCAGTTATAATTATATCCGCCCTTCTTTTACCCCATAATTTCTGATGGAGAAAATAATTTAAATTTGCCTCAGGATGAACAAGTAATTTCTTTGCCTTAACAGCTTTATAACATGACTCAGCAACATAGGTTTGCATAATATTTTCTACAGGAGCATCACTTAACCAATACTCGCCTCCGGACCAATTATAATAACTTTCATTTGCCTTTCGAATGCCCTCGAAAATAGATTTGGCTATAAAATCCATTTAAAACCCTCCAATAAAATATCCTTTTAGGAGAATGCCGAAAAAATCGACAACCGAAAAGACGTATCTAATTTTAGAGTGAAAAAAGAGTCGACTCTCAGTAAGAGCCGACTCTTCCCAAAGGGCTTACGCCGCGTGGTGCCCGCCCTCAAGATAAAGCGCCCGCACTTCCG
>NZ_LAJY01001005.1 GCF_000963705.1 Elstera litoralis
GGCCGCCTTCGCCACCGGTGTTCTTCCCAATATCTACGAATTTCACCTCTACACTGGGAATTCCACCATCCTCTCCGACCCTCAAGCCCTGCAGTATCAGGCGCAATTCCCAGGTTGAGCCCGGGGCTTTCACGCTTGACTGACAGGGCCGCCTACGCGCCCTTTACGCCCAGTAATTCCGAACAACGCTAGCCCCCTTCGTATTACCGCGGCTGCTGGCACGAAGTTAGCCGGGGCTTATTCTCCTACTACCGTCATCATCGTCGTAGGTAAAAGAGCTTTACAACCCGAAGGCCTTCATCACTCACGCGGCATTGCTGGATCAGGCTTGCGCCCATTGTCCAATATTCCCCACTGCTGCCTCCCGTAGGAGTCTGGGCCGTGTCTCAGTCCCAGTGTGGCTGATCATCCTCTCAGACCAGCTACTGATCGAAGGCTTGGTGAGCCATTACCTCACCAACTACCTAATCAGACGCGGGCCCCTCTTATGGCGATAAATCTTTCATCCGAAGACATATACGGTATTAGCGTCAGTTTCCCGACGTTATCCCGTACCATAAGGCAGGTTCCCACGCGTTACTCACCCGTGCGCCACTAGCACCCGAAGGTACTCGTTCGACTTGCATGTGTTAGGCATGCCGCCAGCGTTCGTTCTGAGCCAGGATCAAACTCTCAGGTTGATGCTATCGATGTCCCCACCAATAGCAACCTTACTAATCCTAAACTCTCTATCTCTAGAAGGTTCAGAACCAGCAACCAAACAGGCCGCCGACTCCAAAACCCTTCCCCATTAACCTACAATGTCAAAGAACCCCGGAACTTCTCAGCTCCAACCCCAGTTTCGCTAGCGTTTTCAGTGACTTAGTCACCGGCACCGCGTCGCTGGGAAGCGCTTTATAGGCCTAACAACAAAACCCCGCAAGCGCTTTTTTAAAAAAACTGTCACGCCAGTCCTAAATATCGGTCATGAGGTTAGAGAAGCCCTAGGGTTTTGAGTTCCGCCGCCATCTCTGGCGGCATCGCGTCGTCGGCTTCCGAGCCCAAATCGGGCGGGGCTTTTTCGGCGTCGAAGTAGCGCCAAC
>NZ_LAJY01001006.1 GCF_000963705.1 Elstera litoralis
TCCGGGTCATGCCCAATTTCTGGGCGATCAGACCAGACCGTTTCATCGTCATCCCCCCGGCCTAGAGCTTAATCTCGACGTCGACACCCGACGCCAGGTCGAGCTTCATCAGCGCGTCCACGGTCTGCGGGGTCGGATCGACGATGTCCAGAAGGCGCTTATGGGTGCGCACTTCAAACTGTTCGCGGCTCTTCTTATCGATGTGCGGCGAGCGGTTGACGGTGAACCGTTCAATTTCGGTCGGCAGCGGAATCGGACCACGGATGCGGGCGCCGGTGCGCTTCGCCGTGTTCACGATCTCGCTGGTGGACTGATCGAGCACGCGATGATCGAATGCCTTCAGCCGAATGCGGATGTTTGTGTTGTCCATGCTTCTTTCTCCGGCTGGGTGCCAGGGGGCAATAACGCGCCCCCGGCCCTATCAGCCATGCTGCTTATTTACGCGATAATCGATGCGACGACGCCTGCGCCGACGGTACGACCACCTTCGCGGATAGCGAAGCGCAAGCCTTCGTCCATCGCGATCGGTTGGATGAGTTCCACATCCATCGACACGTTATCGCCCGGCATGACCATTTCGGTGCCTTCCGGCAGCGACACGTTCCCGGTGACATCCGTGGTGCGGAAGTAGAACTGCGGACGATAGTTGGTGAAGAACGGCGTGTGACGACCGCCTTCTTCTTTCGTCAGAATATAGGCTTCCGCCTTGAACTTGGTGTGCGGCGTGATCGAGCCGGGAGCTGCCAGAACCTGACCGCGTTCCACGTCTTCACGCTTCGTGCCGCGCAGCAGCGCACCGATATTGTCGCCCGCCTGGCCGCTATCGAGCAGCTTGCGGAACATTTCAACGCCGGTCACCGTCGTCTTCACCGTGGTCTTCAGACCGACGATTTCGACTTCTTCACCGACCTTCACAATGCCGCGTTCGACACGACCCGTGACCACCGTCCCGCGACCCGAGATCGAGAACACGTCTTCGATCGGCATCAGGAACGGACGATCCACCGGGCGTTCCGGCTGCGGAATGTACGCGTCGACTTCGGCCATCAGCTTCAGAATGGCGTCGCGGCCGAGTTCCGGCTGCTTATCTTCCAGCGCGCAGAGGGCCGAGCCTTCACGATCGGAATATCATCGCCGGGGAACTGGTAGGACGACAGCAGCTCGCGCACTTCCATTTCAACCAGTTCGAGTAGATCGGGATCATCGACCATGTCGCACTTGTTGAGGAACACCACCAGCGACGGCACGCCGACCTGACGGGCCAGCAGAATGTGTTCGCGCGTCTGCGGCATCGGGCCGTCAGCGGCCGACACAACCAGAATCGCGCCGTCCATCTGCGCCGCGCCGGTAATCATGTTCTTCACATAATCGGCGTGGCCGGGGCAATCGACGTGCGCATAATGGCGGTTCGCGGTTTCATATTCGACGTGCGCCGTCGAAATCGTGATCCCACGCGCCTTTTCTTCCGGCGCCTTGTCGATCTGATCGTACGCCGTGAAGGTCGCCCCGCCCGATTCCGCCAAAATCTTCGTGATCGCGGCCGTCAGCGAGGTCTTCCCATGATCGACGTGACCAATCGTGCCGATGTTGCAATGCGGCTTGTTCCGCTCAAATTTAGCCTTCGCCATAATCGATATCCTTGCTAACGGATCACGCCATTTTGGCGCGGACTTCGTCCGCAACCGCCTGGGGAACCTGTTCGTAGTGATGGAACTGCATGGTGTACTGGGCGCGCCCCTGGCTCATCGAGCGCAGAGTGTTCACATAGCCGAACATATTGGCCAGCGGCACCATGGCGGAAACGACGCGGGCATTACCCCGGCTGTCCATACCATTCACCTGACCACGGCGGCTATTCAGATCGCCGATAACGTCGCCCATATAATCTTCCGGCGTAACCACTTC
>NZ_LAJY01001007.1 GCF_000963705.1 Elstera litoralis
TGATGTCCTTTCCTCCGGGTACTGAGATGTTTCAGTTCCCCGGGTTCGCCTCTTACACCTATGAATTCAGTGTAAGATACCCTTGCGGGTGGGTTTCCCCATTCGGAAATCCGCGGATCAAAGGGTGCTGGCCCCTCCCCGCAGCTTATCGCAGCCTGCCACGTCCTTCATCGCCTCTCGAAGCCAAGGCATCCACCAGATGCCCTTAAGACGCTTGATCGCGAAATCTCGCGCGCAGGGACAAGCCCCACACACTAAACTCTCGCAAGTTCATTCCAATCGCAGAAAGGAGAACTCGCCCTTCTGCGATCAACACACATTCACATTGTCAAAGAACCCAAATCATCCGAGCTTGCACCCGGAACTTGTTCCCATTTTCCCTTGTTGTGACTGAGCCTCATTCATCCCGCGCTGAAAGCTGCGGGCTTTTGGGCCGAAAATTTGGTGGAGGTGAACGGGATCGAACCGATGACCCTCTGCTTGCAAAGCAGATGCTCTCCCAGCTGAGCTACACCCCCGAAACTGCTATCGCTGCGCGATTATCAGGGGCCTTGCCCCCGATACCCCCACCCAAGGTTCCCTTGGGGAACCCTAGATAGGATCACAGCGCAATGAATGGTGGGCCAAGGAAGACTTGAACTTCCGACCTCACGCTTATCAAGCGCGCGCTCTAACCAACTGAGCTATTAGCCCAAGAACAATTGGCTGACGCCAACGTTCTAGTCACAAAAAGGGAAGGGATATGGAGCCGGCGACAGGACACGCTAGGCGTGTCACGCTGTCTGGCAATGTTCGATCTGTATTCAGATCTTAATGTCTAAGATAATCCAGGTTGCCCCGAATAAATCCTTAGAAAGGAGGTGATCCAGCCGCAGGTTCCCCTACGGCTACCTTGTTACGACTTCACCCCAGTCACTGACCCTACCGTGGTCGGCTGCCTCTCTTGCGAGTTAGCGCACCGGCTTCGGGTAAAGCCAACTCCCATGGTGTGACGGGCGGTGTGTACAAGGCCCGGGAACGTATTCACCGCGGCATGCTGATCCGCGATTACTAGCGATTCCGCCTTCATGCACTCGAGTTCAGAGTG
>NZ_LAJY01001009.1 GCF_000963705.1 Elstera litoralis
CTTAGCACCCTGGGACTGTCTGCCGGACTGTACTCACCGGTATTCGGAGTTTGGTTGGGTTTGGTAAGATTCGCATCCCCCTAGCCCATCCAGTGCTCTACCCCCGGCGGCAATCGTCCGACGCGCTACCTAAATAGCTTTCGCGGAGAACCAGCTATTTCCGAGTTTGATTGGCCTTTCACCCCTAGCAACAGGTCATCCCCGTCTTTTTCAACAGACGTGGGTTCGGTCCTCCAGTGCATGTTACTGCACCTTCAACCTGCCCATAGCTAGATCACTCGGTTTCGGGTCTCATCCATGCAACTCTGACGCCCTCTTCAGACTCGCTTTCGCTGCGCCTACACCTAACGGCTTAAGCTTGCTGCATAGACGAACTCGCTGACCCATTATACAAAAGGTACGCAGTCACTCTTTCGAGCTCCTACTGCTTGTAGGCATCCGGTTTCAGGTCTGTTTCACTCCCTCATCGGGGCTTTTCACCTTTCCCTCACGGTACTGGTGCACTATCGGTCTTCGAGGAGTACTTAGGCTTGGAGGGTGGTCCCCCCATGTTCAGACAGGATTACACGTGTCCCGCCTTACTCAAGGATCTATGGAATTTCTACCGATACGGGGCTATCACCCACTCTGGCCAGCCTTTCCAGACTGTTTTCGTTCTTAACCATAGACCACTGGCCTAGTCCGCGTTCGCTCGCCACTACTAA
>NZ_LAJY01000101.1 GCF_000963705.1 Elstera litoralis
CCCGTCGCGCTTGATCGCGCCGATCAGCTTATTCCGCTCCTTCTTATGGAGCAGAAGCTTACGCGGGCGACGCTCTTCATGGTTTTCGCGCGACTGTTTATAGGCGGGCACATAGCAGTTGAAGAGCCAGATTTCCCCGCCCATTTGGCTGGCGTGGGATTCGTTGATGCTGGCATGGCCCTGGCGTAGAGATTTCACCTCCGTGCCGTGCAGGATCATGCCGCACTCAATCCGCTCTTCGATAAAATAGTCGAAGGTCGCGCGTCGGTTGAGCGACGCGTACCTGTCGCCGGGGCGAATGGCCATTAGGAGAGCAGCCCTGCCTGCTTCAAAGCGGCCTCGACCTTCGCCCGGCCTGCCGCAGACAGCGGTGCGATGGGCAGGCGGCAGTCGAACGCCCCGAGCCCGAGCAGCGAGGCGGCATATTTCACCGGGGCCGGGCTGGTTTCGCAGAACATGGCTTCGTGGACGGGATAGAGCCGTTCGTTGATCGCCATTGCGGTTTTCACGTCGCCGGCAATCCAAGCGTCGTGCATCTGCGCGAGCAGACCGGGGGCGATATTGGCCGTGACCGAAATACAGCCGTGGCCGCCCTGGACCAGATAGGCGAGCGCGGTCGCGTCTTCGCCTGAAAGCTGAATGAAATCGGCCCCGCAGGTGATGGTTTGGCGTAAGGGGCGCACGAGATCCGCCGTGGCATCCTTCACACCGATGATGCGCGGTAACTCGGCCAAGCGGCCCATCGTTTCCGGCGTCATGTCGACCACCGAGCGGCCGGGGATATTATAGATGAAGATCGGCAAATCGGCGCAATCGTGCAGCGCCTTATAGTGCAGATACATCCCCTCTTGGCTGGGCTTGTTATAGTAGGGCGTCACCACCAGGGCCGCATCGGCCCCGGCCTTTTCGGCGTGGCGCATGAAATCGATGGCTTCGGTGGTCGAGTTCGACCCGGCCCCGGCGATCACCGGCACCTTGCCCTTGGCGACCTCCAGGCACAGCTCGATCACGCGCTTATGTTCATCGTGGCTCAGCGTCGGCGATTCGCCGGTGGTGCCGACGGGAATCAGCCCGTCCGTGCCCTGCTCGATCTGCCAGGCGCAGAGTTTCTGGAACGCGGCCTCGTCCAGCTTCCCGTCTTTGAACGGGGTAAGCAGGGCGACCATCGACCCGTGAAACTTCTGCATCTGAGTGCCTGACACCGACATGGTAAAAATCCTCATAGAACCGCTTTGGGGTTAGAACCGCTTTGGGTTTGCCGACACTAGCCGTGCCGGGCCGCCGAAGACAAGCTTTCGAGCACGTCAACTGCGCATAGAGTGATGCATAAGCGCGTTTACGGCCTCTTGCCGCCGCTCGAAGCCGCGCATACACTCGCGCGCATGATTTCCTATTGGCCCCGGCCCGTCTCCCCGGTTCCGCCCCGCTCCCGCGCTCTGCGCTTGGGTTTGGGCGTTGCTTTGGCCGCTCTGATGGCATTGGTGCCGATGGGGCAAAGCTTCGCGACGACGCCCGCCCCGCAGGCAAAAGCAAGCGCCGCAAAAACTGCGCCGGTCAAACCCGCAACAGTAAAGCCGGTTGCCGCCCCCAAAGCGAAACCGGCGGCGAAGGCTCCCGTCGCCAAAACGACCCCGGCGAAATCCACGCCCCCGGCGGTTGCCAAGCCTAAAGGCAAGCCGCCTTTGGTTCCCGTTGCGGCCGCAGGGGCCGCCACCGTCGCCGGAAAATCGGCGGTCGCGCTCAGTTCCGAAACCTATTACCGCGCCGCCCTGCTGGGTCTCGATTCCGGAAAACCGCTACCGGAAAACCCGCCGCCCTCCACTGATCCGCTGCTGGATAAAGTGTTGAAATGGGCGTCGCTGGTCAAAGGCCTTGGCGGTGCCGGGTTCGAGGATGTGGCGCAGTTCCTCAAAGAGCATCCCGATTGGCCCGCCCAGGCGCAGTTACGCCGCCGGGCCGAAGATTTTCTGCTGACCGAGCCGTCCGATAGTTTCATCGTGCAATGGTTCGATGCCAACCCGCCGCAAAGCCGGGAAGCGCGCCAACGTTATGCCGATGGGCTCGCCGTGGTCGGCCGCGCCGCCGATGCCGCCACCTGGGTGCGCCGCTCCTGGACGGAAGATAGTTTCGCGCCGAGCGAGGAAGTGGCTTATTCGACACGTTACGCTGATATTTTACGCCCAGAAGACCATCGCGCCCGCGCCGACCGTGCCCTTGCCCGCGATGGGAACGATACCGCCCAGCGGCAGCTCACGCGCCTCAGCCCTGCCGATCAGGCGGCGATTTCAGCCCGCCTGTCGATTCGTGGCGGCACCGACCCCGATACCGTCTTAGGCCGCGTCGATAAGGCGACCGCCGCCGACTCGGGCGTGATTTTCGATGCGGTGCGCGCCTATCGCCGCGCCGGAAAAGACGATGCCGCCCGCACACTGCTGGCGCAAAAAGTCGATGCCAGCCAGCGCCCCGATCTCTGGTGGACCGAGCGGGATTTGCAAATCCGCCGCCTGCTGCGCGAAGGCACCCCCGACACGGCCTATAAACTGGCGCGCGATCACGGTTTGCCGCCGGGCACGCCCGAATTCGCCGATTCGGAGTTTCTGGCCGGGCTCATTGCGCTGCGCTGGCAAAAGCAGCCGGACGCGGCGCTAACGCATTTTCAGGCCCTAGTGAAGAACAGCAAGACGCCGCCGAGCCAGTCGCGCGGGGCGTTCTGGTCGGGCCGCGCTGCGCTCGCCCTGGGCCAAGAGGCCGAGGCGAAGCAATGGTTCATGCGCGCCGCCGCCTATCCCGCCGCCTTCTACGGGCAGTTGGCAACGGCCTTGCTAGGCGACACGGTGCCGGGCCGCTTACCGCCCGAAACCCTTCTAGCCGGTGCCGAGAAGCAGAAATTCGACTCGCTGGAGTTGGTGCGAATCGTGCGGCGCTTGACCGATATCGGCGTGCCGGAAAAAGCCGATCCATTCCTATTCCGCCTCGCGGACGGCGGGCAAGAGCGCGCGTCGGGGGCGGCCCAACTGGCCTATAGCCTGGGGCGGACGGAAACCGCCGTGCTCATCGCCCGCCGCGTCTACCGCGACGGCACGCTGCTGGCCGAAAGCGGCTACCCGCTGCTTCCGCAAGCCCTGCCCAGCGCGCCCGAAGCCGCGCTGGTCCACGCGATCATTCGCCAGGAAAGCAATTATTCCCCCACCGCCGTCAGCCGGGTCGGCGCGCGCGGGTTGATGCAGTTGATGCCCGCCACGGCCAAGCAAGTTGCCGGACGCCTGGGACTATCCCATACCGACGGACGCCTGACGGCGGAACCCGGCTATAACGTCCAACTCGGTCAAGCCTATCTCGCAACGGTGCTCGACCAGTTCAACGGCGATTACGCGCTGGCGATTGCCTCCTATAATGCCGGGCCGGGCCGCGTGCGCCAATGGCTGCGGGATTATGGCGACCCCGGCAGCGATATCGAAGGCTGGCTGACCTGGATTGAACAAATTCCCTTCTCGGAAACCCGCAATTACGTTCAGCGCGTGCTGGAAGGCGTTGCGGTCTATCGAGATCGCTGCGCCACACGCCCCCTCAACCGCACCCTGCCGCCACGCAACTGTCGGCTTGGTGCCTTAGCGAATGCGGGCCGCTCCCCGGCCGCCTGCCCTGATTTAACCATCTGATGACTGACCCCGACACGCACATCGATCCCTTTTGCACGATTACGGCCTGCGTTTTCGATGCATATGGCACCCTGTTCGACATTGCCTCGCCCGTGCAGCGGCTGGGGCCGAAGCTGGGCGCGAAAGGCGCGGAACTCATCGCGCTCTGGCGTCGGCGGCAGCTTGAATATTCCTGGCTGCGCAGTTTGATGAACCGCTACTGCGATTTTTGGCAGATCACGGAAGAATCGCTCGATTACGCCCTGGCGGCGCTGAACTATCCCGCCGATGCGGGGCTGCGCCGGGAATTGCTCGATACGTTCCTAACGCTCGATGCGTTCCCCGATGCGGTGCGCACCCTCGGCCTGCTGCGCGACAATGGCTTTCGCGCGGCCATCCTCTCCAACGGCACGCCGCAAATGCTGACGGCGGCCGGTGAGGCCTCCGGAGTGACGCCGCTCGTCGATCTGGTGCTGTCGGTCGAATCGACCGGCTGCTATAAGCCGGACCCTTCCGTTTATCGCCACGCCGTGCAGCGACTCGACGTTCCGCCGGAGCGGATTTTGTTCGTCTCGGCGAATGGATGGGACGTGGCGGGCGCATCGGCCTATGGGCTGCGCACGGTTTGGATCAACCGCAATGGCCTGCCCATCGAAGAACTGGGCATCCGGCCAACCGCAATGCTGACATCGCTGACCGACTTGGTCGGCCTGTTGCGCCTGCCGCGCTAAACGCCTCAGCCCTCAGCAGGCGCGGCCATACTCTGATTAAGCCGCCGCGTTATCGCGCGTCGTTAGCAGCAGCGTGCTGGCCTCGTCGTCCTTTTTTTTCCATAACGGCGGCCAAGCGGCGGCACATACCTTCGAGACGCGCGCCAGCTTCCATCGATAGCATATCGTGGTGAATATCGCCTTCGATCCGCGCCGTCCGGGTCAAGATCACTTCGCGCGCGCGGATCGATCCCACGATGGTTCCCGAAACCCGAACAAGATCCGCCGAAATATTGCCGCGCACTTGCGCGCTTTCCCCAATGGTCAAAATCTGCGCCTCGATATCGCCCTGAACGGTGCCGTCCAGATGCACTTCCCCGGCAGAGGCCAGATTGCCCGTTACCACCATATCGGGCGAGAGAATCGAGGGAACCCCCGCTTCGATTTTAGGGGAGGATTGGGAATCGCGGCGGCTACTTGACTTTGAAAACATAGCTAGCGGCCCTCATGAAATTGGCGGGGTCCAAGGGGCGGCCATTCACGACCACCTCATAGTGCAAGTGGATACCGGAGGCGCGGCCCGATTTGCCCATCAGGCCGAGAACGGTCGCCCGATCCACCTCTTGACCATCGGTCACGCTGATTTCATCCATATGCGCATAGCGCGTGCGAATGGAATAACCGTGATCGACTTCTACTAAGCGGCCATATTGCGGGTGCCACCCGGCAAAGACAATACGTCCCGGTGCCCCCGGACGAATGGGCGTGCGCAAGGGGGCTTGAAGGTCGAGCCCTTCGTGCAGCGCCGCCCGGCCATTGAACGGGTCCTTCCGGTAGCCGAAATTCGACATCACCGCATAATCGTTGCGCACCGGCACCGCCAGCGGCAGGGAACTGAGCAGCGGACGCAGCACTTCCAACCGCTCGACGGAGGTGCCGAGTTGATCGGTCTTGCCGCGCACTTCCGGGGCCAGTTCCTTCACTTGATCCGACCAGGGAATAAACGGCCCGCCGCGCGCGCCCTTGCCATCCCTGCCCGTTACCAGGGGGGAAAGCCGCTTAGGATCGACGCCCGCTGCGGTGAACACCGCCTCAACCCGTTGCAGCGTGCCCTGGGTGCGCTCCTGGAGCTTGGCGAGCGCTTGCTGTTGCTGCTGGGCGAGGGTTGCCATCTTTGCTTCGATCTGCGCGGCCTTCTCGACCGCCGCATCGCGGTCGGCAACGGCTTGGCGGCGACCGGACTGCGCCTGATCGACGATCTGCTGCTTCTGCACGAGGATTTTCTCAAGCTCGACCGCCCGATTCTGCGCCGAGGAAAGCTCGCCCTCAAGCCGTGCGATGTTCCGGTCGATCGAAGCGCGGGCGGCGGCAGCGCGGCGGCGTTCATCGTCGGTCGAGACGATCCGGGTGCGCATCACAGTTACGTCGGTTTGCAACAGGTCATTGCGCTCGGAGAGGTTCGTCAACTCGCCCTCAAGGCCGTGCAACTGCTTGCGTAGGGCTTCTTCGGCGCTCGCGTAACGCTCCCGCTCGGTTTCCGAATCTTCCAGTCGATTATGGATCGAGGCGAGATCGTTCCGCAGCCCCTCATTTTGTTCAATCAACGTCAGAAGATAGGTTCGGTAGTAATTCAAGTCCTTGGTAATGGACATAAATTTTTCGTGCTGACTGGAAACTTCTTCAATTAACTCATGGTAGGCAAGGCGGGTGCGTTCGATTTCACCGTTCTTTTTATCGACTTTAAAACTTTGATAAATATACCCCGTTGTTCCGGCAATCATCCAAGCCGCACAGAAAAGCCCCGCGCCCGCAACCGAGGCCTGAAGCCGGGTGGTCAGCGTCACCGCCCGAACCGTCGCCCCTTCGCGAATCACAATCTGCCGGGCCGGAAACCATGCCGTGAGATTTGCGCGAAAACGCTGCCCCAGGGTCAGCCGAATGCTTTTATTCCGCATCAAATGCTCTTCCCCCAATCTGGCGGCCAAGCCTTAAGGCTCTCGCTAAAATCCGCCGCTGCATTACATCCGATCAATCGGTAAGCCCGATGACCTGGATGGGTTGGAAAGCCCCTTATAGCGCCAATCTTTTGCAATTATCTTAAGTTCGAGACAAAATCTCGTCAGACAGGTCACGCCGTCTTTGGTACTTGATGCCCCCCTGCGCAAGCAACAATTTTGCTTAAGGCGAAGACAAATTTTTTTCGATTTTTCCGGTATTTAGGGGGTTGACGCGTGCCTGTATCACAGCTTCGCGGCAATTGCTGATGCGATACACCCAAATTGATTTTTAACACATTGAAATGTAATACTGATCTGCCGATATAAGGGATGATAGACTCACTTTCTACACTCGAATTTTCTGAACGGCTTTCTATACTGGGGGTCGCTGGGATAGGCTGGAGGGGCAATGCTCTCGCGTAAATTTGATCGGGCGGATTTCGACGCGCGCGCCCTTCGGGCCGATTTCGAGGAGCTTGGCACCCGCCTCAGTGCGGAAGCAAGCGACCTCCGGAGGCGGCTGCACGAACTCTATTACCCCGGTTTTGGGCCGGTCGAAGGCGTCTTGAAGCGACAGGTGCTCCGGCAGTTTAAAGTCTGGGAGGATTATTTTCGAAGCCACGCGACGCAGCTTTTTACCCATACGCGGGAAGTGGAAGAAAAGCTGGTTTACTCCCTCGCAATGGAGGGGCGGGCCGATCTGAAAATCATTCTGGAAAATCTGCGTGACCGGCGCGCGACCGCCGACCTTTTGTTTCGGGCGCTCGCGGCCAAAATGCGCCAAGCGACAACGACGGTTTCGCTCGATGCCGAGCCGATTTACGATTTCTGTCAGGTCATGGAGCAGTTAGGCCTCTATTTCCGCCTCTGTGCCCTTGGCCTCTATCAGCCGGACGCGGTGAAAGCCGCCCTGGGGCGCGATCCGCGTTTTCTCGATGTGGATTGGGACGTTCTGCGCGGTTGGGCCGAAGCGCTGCCCGACCAGATGCGCCCCAAATCGCCCCGCCGAGACGGGTCTGC
>NZ_LAJY01001010.1 GCF_000963705.1 Elstera litoralis
ACCCTCTGCCGGGGACCAGTCTTTTCCCGTATAAGGATGGCAACAGGATCGGAGCTCGCAGTGAAACCCTCGCTCGCCTTGACGCAAAATCGTGATGCCATTCGGGAGGCTGTCAGTCGTTTCCCGACGCGGAACCCGCGTGTCTTCGGGTCGGCCCTGCACGGTACGGATCACGAAGGGAGCGATCTCGATTTGCTGGTAGATGCGATGCCGGGGGCAACCCTTTTCGATCTCGGCGGCTTACAGGTGGACCTTGAGGACCTGCTTGGGGTATCGGTCGATCTGCTGACGCCCGAAGATTTGCCTCCGAAAGTGCGCGCCAAGGTTTTAGCGGAAGCTCAGCCTCTATGACGGACAGTCGGTTAACCGATTATCTCGACCATATCCGAGAAGCCGCCGCCAATGCGTGCAGCTTCTTAGAGGGATTGGACTAAGAGGCTTTCCTTGCGGACAAACGCACGCAACAGGCCGTGGTGATGAGCATTATCATCGTTGGGGAAGCCGCCACCAAGATCATGGATCAATACCCCGACTTCGCAGCAGCCCATCCCCATATTCCTTGGAGAAGCATGCGCGGAATGCGAAACCGCATCGCGCATGGTTACTTTGATATGAATTTGGAAATCGTTTGGCGAACAGTTACGACCGCCTTACCTAAATTGATAATAAATATATCGAAAACAGCACTTTAATCGATAATATAATCTCTAAAAAAATTGTTTTTAAATATTCTCTGATCTAGTGATTTTTAATGTTAAGGCATCTTGACGTCATCAGGCCTAAGTAAATTCTAGCAAGCAACAATTTGGTGAACGAGAGAGATTATTAAGTTCTGGGGCAGGTCATGAGGCTGGAGCCAG
>NZ_LAJY01001011.1 GCF_000963705.1 Elstera litoralis
AGCGTCGCCCGGATTTTGACGGGCCTGATTGCAGGGCGCGGCAAACCGCGCACCGTGCGCTGGAGTTCGGTTACACCTATCTACGCGTGCTGTGGCTCGAGGTAACCTTCCACAACATGATCCCCCGCTAGTTCTCCTGAACTGATTTCAGTGAGGTTCTCCGAACGATCTAAGAATTTGTATTCGATTTTGATTGGGGAGAAGGATTTTAACTCGTTAATAATTGTGCCAATCTCGAATTCGGAGCAAGAGTAGACATCGAGTTGCATCACTGCGGGGATACATTCGTCCCAGCTATGGAGAACAATATGGCTAGTTTCTATAATTGCTGCTGCGGTTAAACCTTTATTCCCTATCACGGGGCAATATTTTGCATATGGTCCCATTAAGACCTTCATGCCGATTTTGTGAATGAGATTGTTTAACCATTCCGTAACGGCTTCCGTATCAGCTTGTGACGGTGGAATTGCGATATTGGCACGGACGATCAAGTGCTTATGAACCTGCATTTCAAACCCTTTCTAGACAAAAAATCATGCTAGCGCTGTCGGACGCTAGGCGGCAGAGGTGGATCACCTGTGATGCAGTCAAGCTGCTGGGAAAGCATCGAAACTCAAAGGCCAGTTGGCTTCCGAGGATCCGAGGCCTAGC
>NZ_LAJY01001012.1 GCF_000963705.1 Elstera litoralis
TGCTGATTGATGCATAATCTGCATACTCGGCGCTTTGAGACACCCCCGCCCCGCTTCGGCCTATTGACAGACTTGACCGCGAGGTCAAAGACTAAATCCGTAACATGTCAATCGGTCGGATCAGGGTTGCAAAAATGGGAAGACGTGCAGCCCGCGTGCACTGCGGCAGAGAAGCGCAGGCATGGGTTCGACGGCATACTCTTCAACAGGGGGTAGTTTGGACCATGAAGCTGTCGACTAAAATTTTGTCCGGAACCATGCTGGCCGGACTGTCTTTGGCCGTTATCCTAACGGGGGCTCTGACCGAGGCGAACGCCGCGACGCCGAAGGATACGGTGGTGATGGCAAAGCAGATCGACGATATTATTTCGCTCGATCCGGCGGAAAGCTTCGAGTTTTCCGGCTCGGAAGCGGTGGGGAATATCTATGATCGCCTGCTGTCCTACGACTTCAAGGACGTGTCGATCATCAAAGGCCAAGTTGCGGAAAGCTGGGCTGTCGCCGAAGACGGGCTGACCTATACGTTTAAAATCCGCAAAGGCATGAAGTTCCATTCCGGCAATCCGGTCACCGCCGCCGATGCCGCCTATTCGCTGCACCGCGCCGTGGCTTTGAACAAGTCCCCTGCCTTTATTCTCACGCAGTTC
>NZ_LAJY01000102.1 GCF_000963705.1 Elstera litoralis
AAGACCGCGATAATCTATCTATCGCACCGCACAAACGCAAGATAAATCATGCAAATACTTGTTTTACTTACGCTTTTTCGCAAGAATAAGTAAATACAAAGTCATTCACGCCCCGAATCCTGAGCGTGTTAACCTTGAGAATATTGTTTTTCTGAAGAAAGCTGGCTGACAGAAGTCTTGCTAGCGCAAAGCTTAGGATTGAGCCGCGCTCAATTGAGCGCGATAAGTGGTGCCGAACCCCACGTAACGGTCGGCAGAGCCCGCGATATTCTCTATTTCTGCGGGTTTGAGCGGACGCAGCAGGCGGGCAGGATTCCCCGCCCACAGCTCGCCGGTCGGCACGGTTTTATTCGGCGAGATCAAGGCTCCCGCCGCCACCATCGCATCGGTTTCGACAGTCGCTTGATCCAAAATCACCGCGCCCATGCCGACGAAGCATCGATCCTTGAGAGTGCACGCGTGCAGAATCGCGCCGTGGCCGATGGTCACTTCGTCGCCGATATAGGTGCCCGCCTTGAACTGAGTGGCGTGGACCACCGTGCCATCCTGGATATTCGTGCGCGCGCCGATGCGGATTTCATGCACGTCACCGCGAATGACCACCCCGAACCAGATATTCGACTCCGGGCCAATCACCACATCACCGATAATCACCGCGCCCGGCGCGATAAAAGCGGTTTCGTGAATGGTCGGCCACACGCCATTCCAGGGCATCAGAATCGGCCCTGGCACGCTGAGCGCGCGCGTCATGGGAAGATGGCCACGAGGTCGAGCCCCGTGGTTTCCGGCAGACCATACATAGCGTTCATATTCTGAATCGCTTGGCCCGAGGCGCCCTTCACCAGATTGTCGATGACCGACAGAATGATGGCGCGGCCCGGCAGCCGGTCGGCGATCACATTGATATGGCAACGGTTGGTGCCGCGCACGTGGCGGGTTTGCGGCACGTCCTTGCCCGACAGGATCGAGATGAACGGCTCGTCCCGGTAACGCCCGATCAGCGTGGCCTTCAGATCCTCGGCGCTCACACCGGGCCGCAGCTTAACATAGATGCTGGACGCCATGCCCCGGCTCATCGGCATCAGATGCGGCGTGAAGTTCACCAGCACCGAACGGCCCGCCGACCGCGATAGATCCTGCTCAATTTCCGGCGCGTGCCGATGCGAGGCGACGCCATAAGCGTGAACACCTTCCGTCACTTCGCAGTAAAGCGAGCCTTCCTTCAACGACCGCCCCGCCCCGGAGGTGCCGGTTTTGGCGTCGATAATGATATCGTCCACCTCAATCTGCGCCGCCTCGATCAGCGGGACCAGCGGCAACAGAGCCGAGGTTGGGAAGCAGCCGGGGTTCGCCACCAGCCGGGCTTTTTGGACCGCATCCCGATGAATTTCGGTGAGGCCATAAACCGCCTCGGTCTGAAGCCCCGGCGCTTGGTGGGCGTGGCCGTACCATTCGGCGTAGGTATCGAGATTATCCAGCCGGAAATCCGCCGACAGATCGACGATCTTCAGGTGCGACGGCAGCCCGGCGATCACGGCCTGGGTCGTACCGTGCGGCAGCGCGCAGAAGACGAAATCGACGCCCGACCAATCCACATCCGCAATCGCCACCAGATCGGGCAGACCAAAGGGCGCGAGCTGCGGGAAGACGCTGCCGATGGGTTTGCCCGCGCTGCGATCCGCCGTCAGCGCCACGAGGCGCGCCTGCGGATGATTGCGCAGCAGGCGGATTAGCTCCGCCCCGGTGTAACCGCTCGCCCCGAGAATGGCGATCCGAATTTCCGACATCCTACACACTCCCAAACCCTAAACACCGGCACGCCATAAGAAAAAGGAGGCACCCGCTGCCGGATGCCCCCTGATTTCTAGCACAAACCTTCGAAGAAGGTTTAGCGCTTCGAGAACTGGAAGCTGCGGCGGGCCTTGGCCTTACCGTACTTCTTACGCTCGACGACGCGGCTATCGCGGGTGAGGAACCCACCGGCCTTCAGCACGCCGCGCAAACCCGGCTCGAAATAGGTCAGCGCGCGGCTGATGCCATGACGCACCGCACCGGCTTGACCCGAAAGCCCACCACCGCGCACCGTGCACCAAATGTCGAACTGACCGGCGCGATCGGCAACCTGGAACGGCTGATTGATGAGCATGCGCAGCACGGGGCGGGCGAAATACACCGCGCCTTCACGGCCGTTCACGGTCAGCTTGCCGGTACCCGGCTTCACCCACACACGAGCGACGGCGTTTTTTACGCTTGCCCGTGGCATAGGAGCGACCCTGTGCATCGATCTTCGGTTCGAGGGGAGCGGCAGCTTCGCCCGAAACAGCAGCAGGTGCCTGACCGGCGACCTTCTGAAGGACTTCAAAACCCTGGGACATCCTTATGCGCTCCGCTTGTTCTTCGCATTGAAGCCAGCGACATCCAACACGGCCGGCCCTTGGGCCTCATGCGGATGGCTCGGCCCCTTATAGACCCGCAGATTACCCATCTGCTGACGGCCCAGCGGACCCCGGGGAACCATACGTTCCACGGCTTTTTCGATCAGGCGTTCCGGGAAACGACCGTCGAGGATTTGACCCCAACCGCGTTCCTTGATCCCGCCGGGATGGCCGGTGTGCCAGTAGAACTTGTTCTGCTCGCGCTTACGGCCCGTCACCTGCACCTTTTCGGCATTGATGACGATGATATGATCGCCGCAATCCATATGCGGCGTGAACATGGTCTTATGCTTACCGCGCAGGCGGTTAGCGATAATCGTTGCGAGTCGACCGAGAACGACGCCATC
>NZ_LAJY01000103.1 GCF_000963705.1 Elstera litoralis
GGGCGCGAGTGTGGCCAAGCACGGCAATCGCGCGGTATCATCGAAAAGCGGTAGTTCCGACGTGCTCGAAGCCCTGGGTGTGCCGGTCGATCTCTCCATCGAAGCCACGGCGCGCGGCATCGAGACCATCGGTATCGGCTTTCTGTTTGCCCCGCTCTATCACCCGGCCACCAAAGCGGTGGCGACGATCCGCCGGGCCTTGGGCATCCGCACCTTGTTTAATCTGCTGGGGCCGCTGACCAACCCCGCCCATGTGCGCAAGCAATGTGTCGGCGTCTATCATCCGTCGAAATTGCGCATCATGGCGGAAGCGCTGGCCGGGCTCGACTGCGAACGCGCGCTGGTGATTTCGGCGGAAGTCGGGCTCGATGAAGTCTCCCCCCAGGGCAAGACCTTCGTCGCTTCCTTGCGGAACGGCGCCATTGAAGAGTTTACCGTGACCCCCGCCGATTTCGGCTTCGATGAGCAACCGCTGACGGTCATCAAAGGCGGCAGCCCCCAGGAGAATGCCGTGGCGCTGCTCACCATTCTGCGCGGCGAGGATCATCCGGGCCGTCAGACAGTGCTGATGAATGCGTCGGCTGCCCTGGTTGCCGCCGATCTCGCCGAGGATTTCAAGAGCGGGGTGGCGCTGGCGCAAGCGGCGATTGCCTCCGGCGCGGCGCTGGCGAAGCTGGACGGGCTGCGTGCCCTGAAGAACGAGGCATAACATGACGATTCTCTCCAACCGCCTGAAGCCGATCTGCGACCGTCGCGCCGAGGATGTTGTGGCGGGCAAGGCCCAGCGCTCCCTTTCCGACATTGAACGCGAGATCGCTAACCTGCCGCCGACGCGCGGTTTCACCCGCGCCGTCACCGAACCGGGGGCGCTGCGCGTGATCGCCGAAATCAAGCGCGCCTCCCCGTCTGCCGGAACCATCCGCGCCGACAGCGACCCGGTGGCGATTGCCCTCTCCTACGAGGCCGCTGGTGCCTCCGCTCTCTCGATCCTCACGGAGCCCCACTGGTTCCACGGCGTCGATGCCGAACTGCAAGCGGCGCGGGCGCAGGTGACGATCCCGGTGCTGCGCAAAGATTTCATCGTCGATCCCTGGCAGGTTGCCGAAACCCGCCTGATGGCCGACGCCTGCCTGCTCATCGTCGCCGTGCTGGGCGAATCCACCGCCGACTATCTCGCCCAAGCCCGATCCTATGGGCTCGATGCCCTGGTCGAAGTTCATGACGAGGCCGAAATGGACATCGCCCTGAAGGCCGGGGCCGAGTTGATCGGCGTCAACAACCGCGACCTCACCACCTTCATCATCGACCTCGCCAATGCCGAGCGCCTGCGTCCGAGGGTGCCGCCCGGTATCGGCTTCGTCGCGGAAAGCGGCCTCGAAACCCCCGAAGATTTCGCCCGCATGCGCAGCATCGACGCCCAGGCCGTCCTCGTCGGCTCGGCCCTGATGCGCGCGCCGGAGCCGGGGGCGCAGTTGCGGTATCTGTTGGGGCAATAGTCTGTCAGGGGCTCTGCCCCCGACGCCCCCGCTCAAGGGGCTTGCCCCTTTGAGAATCCCATTTACTGTTTTGAGCCTCTCCGCCCATTTTTCTTGAATAAGAAATGGGATTACTAAGGGCCAAGGCCCTTAGTTGGGGTTGTTTAGGGGTGAAACCCCTAACCTTCCGAAAGGAATAATCATGGTGCGCGTCAAAATCTGCGGCCTCACGCGCTTAGGCGATGCGCTGCACGCGGCGGCGTCGGGGGCGGATGCTCTGGGGTTCATCGTGTGGCCGGGCTCGAAGCGCTTTATCAGCGTGTCCGATCTGGCGCGGTTGCGGCGGGAGTTGCCGCCGTTTGTGCAGACGGTAGCGGTGACGGTGAATGCGACCCCGGCGGAGATTGTTGCCGTGTGGCATCAGACGGGGGTGAGCGCGGTGCAGCTTCATGGCGATGAGACGCCGGAGGCGTATCGCAATTTACCGATGCCGATCATCAAGGCCTTTCGCGCGCCGCCGTTAGCCGCTGAGTTGGATGCGTGGGACGCGGTAGCGTTTCTGGCCGATGGCGCGGCTGCCGGGCATTACGGCGGGTCGGGCGTGGTGGCGGATGGGGCGACGGTTGAGGCGTTGGCGGCCACCGGGCGTCTCATTCTCGCGGGCGCTGACGCCGGAAACGGTAGCCGAGGCCGTGCGCCGGGTGCGGCCCTATGCGGTCGATGTGGCGAGCGGCACGGAGGTGCTGACCGAGGGCGGCACGCAGTCGGGTGTGAAAGACCCCGAGCGCGTGCGCCGGTTCATTGAGGCTGCCAAGGTTGCGCTGCCTTAATCGCGCCACAAGGTTACGGGGAGCTAAACGGAAGCTCTGCCCGTTGTAATTTGATTTGATGCGGTTCTGGGCTTAAGTCTAGTGGCACGGAAGACGGCGAAAAACGACCGAAACTTCCGAAAGAAAAACCTCAATGACTTGCCTGATCCAAGTAAGGAACGCATCATGACGAAGATTGCTGCTGGTTTTGCTGCTCTGGTTCTCTCTGTGTCGGGCATGGCCCTCGCGTCGGGTGCGACGACGGCCCCCGCGACCGCCCCGGTTGCTCCCGTGAAGGCTTCGGCTGCCGCGACCACCACCCAGGCCCCGGCTGCCGGTGTGACCCAGCAGGCCCCGAAGGTTCAGGCCCCCGTTCAAGCGGCGGCTCCGACGACGAGCCCGGACACCAAAGCGGTTGCGCCGACCGTGAAGCCGGTCACCCCGGAAGTCGGCAAGGCCGATGTGAAAGCCGACGTAAAGACAGACGCGAAGAAGACCGATGATACGGTCATCCAGGGCGCGGCTCCCGCCCCGGCCCCGAAAACCACGACGAACTAAACCTGCTTATCGCAGAGGCACGGGAAGGGGCGCGGCGCAGGCTGCGCCCCTTTTTCCGTTCCGTGTTTCACGTGAAACATCACTTGCCGATACAGAACTCGGCGAAAATAAGTCCGAGAATGTCCTCGACATCGACGCGCCCGACGATCCGCCCGAGCCCGCGCAGGGCCAAGCGGACATCCTCGGTAATCAACTCCGGCACCTCCCCACCGACGCGCCCGCTGGAGCGCGTCGCAGGTCTCCGCGAGCGCCGCGCGGTGACGGCTGCGCGTTAGCAGCGGATCGGCCCCGGTCGAGAGTAGCGCTGCGGCGCGGTCCGTCAGCAGCCCCAACAGCCCGTCGAACCCGCCCCCATCGCGCACCGACAGCGGCTGCCAACCCGCCGCGACCGCCGCCGACGAAGCCCCCTGCCCCGCGTCGCACTTGGTCAGCAGACGGATGGTTTCTTCCCGCGCGAGCCACGGCGCGAGTTCCGCCGGAACCTCGGGCCAATCGGCCTGATCGAGTAGCACCAGCGCGAGATCGGCTTGATCGGCGCGGGCGCGGGCACGGCGGATGCCTTCGGCTTCAATCGGATCGTCGGTCTCCCGCAGTCCGGCGGTATCGACCAGGGTGACGGGATAACCGCCCAGGTCCAACTGTAGCTCGATCACATCACGCGTCGTGCCCGCCCGGTCGGACACGATGGCGGCGTCGCGCCCGGCCAGGGCATTGAGCAGGCTCGATTTGCCCGCGTTCGGCGGGCCGAGAATGACAATGCTAAGGCCCTGGCGCAATCGCTCGCCCCGCCCATCGGCGAGATGGATTTGCATCTCGCCGAGCATGGCGGCCAGATCGGGCCGGGTCGCGGCGAGAAGATCGGCGGGTACATCCTCTTCCTCGACGAAATCGATGGTGGCTTCGCAATGGGCGAGCGCCCGCATCAACCGCACTTGCCAGCCGGTAACGAGCGCGCCCAAGGCCCCATCCAACTGGCGCACGGCCTGGCGGCGTTGGGCCTCGGTTTCGGCGTCGATCAGATCGGCGAGCCCTTCCACTTCGGTCAGGTCGAGCTTGCCGTTATCGAAAGCGCGGCGGGTGAACTCCCCCGGCTCGGCGAGGGCGCACACCCGGCACGCGGCAGGCGGCGGCGAGCAGTGCCGCCAAAACCGCCCGGCTGCCGTGCCCTTGGAACTCGGCCACATCCTCGCCGGTAAAAACTGCCGGCGCGGGAAACCAGAGCAGCAGGCCTTTTATCGAGCAAAGCGCCATCGGCGGGATCGACGAAGTCGGTGAGCTTGGCTTTGCGGGCGGGCGGCAGCGGTTTGCGCGTCAAAGCCTCGGCCAAAGCCCCCGCCTGCGGGCCGGAGGCGCGCAGTACGGCCACTCCGGCGCGGCCCGGTGCGGTGGCGATGGCGATGATCGTGTCGGCCACGGCCTTAAACTTTTTTCTGGGATCTTCTGATCCGGCGCGATCATCAACCGCTCGACGCGCCCGCCCTGGCGCAGGTGGGTTTCCAGAATCTCATCGATATCGGCGACGGTGCGGGCCTGATACCAAATGCCTTCGGGATAGATCACGAGGGTTGGGCCGAACTCGCAACGGTCCAGGCAAGCGGCGCCGTTCACGCGAATGCCCTTGATGCCGAGTTCCTTGGCGCGGGCTTTCGCGTAATCGCGCAGCTTTTCCGAGCCCGAGGCGGCGCAGGAGCCGCGCGGGTGGCCATCGGGGCGGCGGTTGGTACACATAAAGAAATGGGCTTCGAAATAGAGCCCGGGATCGGTGGCTAAA
Organism: Elstera litoralis; assembly: GCF_000963705.1. Taxonomy (GTDB): domain Bacteria; phylum Pseudomonadota; class Alphaproteobacteria; order Elsterales; family Elsteraceae; genus Elstera; species Elstera litoralis. The sequence continues at coordinate 4,614 of NZ_LAJY01000103.1, forward strand.
CGGGGCATTGCTCTCTCGGTATTGGGGGTTGATTCGGGCCGTTCAGTACCCAGGTTAACCCTGTTAAATTTCAAGTCTTGCGCGGCGTTGAGACTATCGGTCCAATGGCCGCAGCGCAATCTTTCGGGGAAGAAACCAATGCCGGGCACCGTTACCATCACCACGCCTGCGGGCGAAACGTTCAGCGCCTATGAAGTAAAGCCGGAGGGCACGCCGAAAGCGGGCCTGGTGCTGATCCAGGAGATTTTCGGCGTCAATCAGGTGATGCGCGATCTGGCCGCCGATTTTGCGGCTCAAGGCTATCACGTGCTGGTGCCGGATTTGTTTTGGCGGCAGGAGCCGGGCGTTGATATTACCGATAAGTCCGAAGCCGACTGGCAAAAGGCCTTCGCGCTGCTGAACGGCTTCGATCAAGCCAAGGGTGTTGCCGATATTCAGGCGACGATTACCCATTTGCGCGGCCTCGGCGTCGGCAAAGTTGGCGCGGTCGGCTATTGCCTCGGCGGGCGCTTGGCGGTGATGAGCGTTATCGGCACGGATATCGACGCCTCGGTTTCCTATTACGGTATTGGCCTCGCGGCCCTGGTGCCGGAGTTCGATAAGATCGAGGTTCCCTTGCTCGCCCATATCGCCGAGCTGGATAAATTCGTTCCTGCTGCCGAGCGCGACGAGGTTTTGGCGGCTTGGGCGGGAAGGCCGGGCATCACGGCCCATGTCTACGCAGGCCAAGATCACGCCTTCGCCCGCGTCGGCGGCGAGCATTACAGCGCCGATGCCGCGAACCTCGCCAATACCCGCACCGCCGATTTCTTGCACGCCGCGCTCGCAGCTTAAGTGGAGCTTCCTATGACCAAAACCCACGCCATCCGCCTGTATGAGTTCGGCGGCCCGGAAGTGCTGAAATGGGAAGAAATCGATCTTCCCGCCCCCGGCCCCGGCGAAGCGCTGATTCGGCAAACCGCCGTTGGCCTGAATTTCATCGAAATCTACCAGCGCACGGGCCTTTACCCGCTGCCGCTGCCGCTCGTTCTGGGCCAGGAAGGCGCGGGGGTGGTGGAAGCCATCGGCCCCGGCGTGACCGATGTGAAAGTGGGCGACCGGGTGGCCTATGCCAGCGGCCCTTCAGGGGCTTACGCCGAGAAGCGCCTCTACCCCGCTAACCGGCTCGTGCCCCTGCCCGATGGCATCAGCGACCAAATCGCCGCCGCTGCGATGCTCGGCGGGATGACCGCGCGCTACCTCATTAAAGAAACTTTCCCTCTGAAGCCGGGCCATACGGTGCTGTACCATGCCGCAGCGGGCGGGGTTGGCCAGATTGCCGTGCAATGGGCAAAGCACCTGGGCGCAACCGTGATCGGCACCGTTTCCGCCGGGAAGGTTGATCTCGCCAAATCCTTGGGGTGCGATCACGTGCTGGTCAGCGGGCAGGATGATATCGCGGCCAAGGTGAAGGAGATTACCGGCGGGCGCGGCGTCGATGTCGTCTATGATTCGGTCGGCAAGGATACCTGGGACGGCTCGCTCGATTCCCTCGCCCCGCGCGGCATGATGGTCACGTTTGGCAATTCTTCTGGCCCGGTGCCCGCCATAGCACCGCTCACTCTTGCGGCCAAGGGCTCGCTGTTTCTAACGCGCCCAACCCTCGGCCATTACATCGCTACCCGCGACGACCTGCTGGCGAATGCCAAGGATCTGTTCGACGTGATTCTGTCGGGCAAGGTCAAAATTCACGTGAATCAAACCTTCGCCCTCAAAGACGCCGCCGACGCCCAAATTGCGATGGCTAGCCGCCGCACGACGGGGGCTACGGTGCTGCTGCCGTAGAGTGTGAAGTTAGGGGCGACGCCCCTAACAACCCCAGCTAAGGGCCTTGGCCCTTAGCAATCCAATTTCTTGGGTTTGGGGAATAGAGCTAAAAAAGGTCTTTTAAAGGAACGGGATTCTCAAGGGGCGAGCCCCTTGAGTGGTGTGCAGAGGCGGAGCCTTTGCCTCC
>NZ_LAJY01000104.1 GCF_000963705.1 Elstera litoralis
CGAACGCAAGGCTTGCTTCAGAACACTGATCTTAGCTGTTCCGTTGTTTACTTGAGCCACCTAGGCGCACTCCTTCTCGCCTTTCTTGAACGGCCGGCGACTCTTCGCCGGGCGATCCCTAACAGGATCGGCCCCCACAGGCCGTTAACAAGTTACTGTATGCTGTGCAGCGCGTAAGCCATAATCGACAAAATCTATCGGGTCAACCTGACATGCCATTCGGCCATGAGCAAGTTTCACCGACGCCCCTCTTCCCAGAGGCAGCAGGAATACAAGTAGGGAAGGGCCGGTATTTTACAAGTCTCTTCCAACATTGACGGTTTTTTTAGAGACGGGGCGTTACCGGAATGCGACACCTACGCCCGGCGCGCGCGCGCCTTAACCGAGCGCACCAGCGCCACTTGGCCGGTAGGCACACACTTGCCAAATCATAATTCTCGATCACTCGGCGGCGCGCGGCTTGGCGCATGCCGCGATAGGCTTCCGGGCGCTTGAGACCGTCGAGAACCGCCGCCGCCAGCGCGGCAGGATCGAAGAAATCCACCAAAACCCCCTCTTTTCCATCGTCGATCACCTCCATAACCGGCGCGGTGCGCGAGCCGATAATAAGGCATTCGCAGGCCATCGCTTCCAGTAACGACCAGGACAGGACAAAAGGATAGGTGAGGTAAACGTGCGCGGCCGATAGCTGCAACAGCCCGATAAAGCTGGGATAGGGGATATTCCCCAAAAAATGCACCCGGCGCTTATCGATCCGATCCGACACTTCGTCGAAAAAGCGCTGCTTCCACGAGGGGCCGCCCTTCGGTGGCGGGGCGCCATAGCTCACCCCTTCGCCGCCGACGATCATGATTTGCGCGGTCGGGTGTTGCGCCAAAATTTCCGGCAAAGCCCGCATGAAAATATGATAGCCGCGATACGGCTCTAAATTGCGGTTCACAAAGGTGACGATGGGATCACCCGAGCGCAGCGTCACCCCCGCCTCTTTCAGCGTCATGCTCAGCCCGCCACGCGGCGCAATCGCCTGAGTATCGACCCCGTCATGGATGACCGAAACCCGGTCCCACTCCCAGCGGGGATAGGTTTCTTTCTGCCATCGGGTTGGCGACAGTCCCCAGTCCATCTGATGCAGCGCCCACAGCGGGGCAGGCTGCTTGCTGGCAACCCGGAGGCGATTGTCGAAATCGGTGGACGCGAATTCCGGATCGAAATCGGTATCGACACCCTGGCTATGGTAGAAAAACTCAAGAAAATGAAGCTGGCGCGCCGCAGGCCAAACTTCGCCCAAAAACAGCGTTTCGCCCCAGCCTGGATGCGCGACGATGACATCGGGGGTAAACCCCTGGTCCCGCATCGCCAGAGCTGTTTTCACCGCCGAGGACGCCCGGATAAGCTTAGCTTCCGTATCGAGCAGCAACGGCGAGATGTTCGGGGTCGTCCCCTGCGTCGCCACATGGCTGAAGGCTTGAAGCCCAGGAAAACTCTTTCCCGCCTGCATGGACAGCGCCGCCACGGTCACATCACTCATGGCCGCGAAGGCGGGGGCGAGCGATTTAAACTGGCCAGGAAAATTCTGGTGAACGAAGAGCAGCTTCATGGCAGCAACCGAACCGCCCCAAACATGGGGCGATTCTCACTTACACGGCTTCAACCGACGCAACGCCCATGACCATTTCCGAAGCCTGGAAAACGCCGATCAGGGTAACGCGCGTCGTTTCGTTGAATCTAATAATAATGTCGCCCGTATAGCTGAACAGAACTTCAGGCGTATGCGCCATCAAGCTCGGATCTTGCAAGATGAGTTGATCGACCCCGAAGGTGAAATTCTTGATTTGAATATTCCCCTTCTCGATCAACACGCTTTCATGCGCATCGGTCAGCGTGAGGGTTTTACCATTTTGCCCCTCAACGAGGATCGCAACGGCGGCAGCGGACACGGCACCGCCCTTCCCGCCGAGCTCTTGGGTGTTTCCTTGCCCGGCAACAAGCTCAAGCAGCCGAATATCGACAAGGCTCTGGTGGAACTGCAACGTCCCCCCATCAAGGGTTAGATCGAAACTCGTCGGCCCCGTCGAGACGATGGCGGACGCCGCTAGCGTCGACACGGTCGCCTTGCCGACAATCGTCGTAACCGCCCCGGCAGTCGCAGGCGCTGTCCCGAACGACGCCGTTTCCGGCACTAAATGCTCCTGCGACAGCAGCGATGCGCCAAACGCGGCGGCACTCGACAGCTCTGACGCCACAGGGGTTGCGACCGAAACACTGGCCGTCAAAAGCGGCAAACCGCTCGCCGACTCGAGATTCCCCGACAGCGTGGCCGTTCCTGCTGCCCCGGCATTCGGATTATAGTCCGCACCAGGCTGATCGGCATTATGGGCCGAGACCACCGTCGGCACGGGAGCGGCATTGCCTTGCACGCCATCGCTCCCCACTGCCGCGTCGCCCTGGGGCGACACATCATCAGCGACGAGTTGATGGGGCAAGGCTGCATTTTTGGTTTCCACGGCCAAATCGATCGCATCGGCGGTAAATTCCGCGTTATCGATTTGATTGGCTTGGGTAATCGCCGCCGCCAGCATGGCAAGCGCCATAGAATGTTGCGTCGTCGTTTCGCCCGCCGACATTTTTCGCGACCCCGGCGCATCGGAAGCCCCAGCATCCGCCCGGTCCTTGCCCTTGCTGTTCAGCAGGGTCATGGCGCGGTCGATCCAATCGGCTTTGATCTTGGTGGCATCCGCCGCCCGATGATCGCCCGCCTCACCGGCCTTGAGCGGGCCGCTCGCCGCCTGACTTTCTTCGGTCGCCAAGAAAGACGCCGCCACGAAAGCGACCAGCAGCATGAACGGATGAAACACAACCGAGCGCTCGGCCTGGCTCTTCTGCTGGCTTTCCATCGCCTGAACCGGCTTCAGTCGGCGGATCACATCGCTCAGATCGACGCCGCTGACAAGACCATTAGCCGACAGCCCATGCACCATGATCTCGCCGTTAATGCGGGCGAAATGGGCAATCACGTCTTCGGTTTGGCTATTATAGAAAACGAACCAAGGGTCGCCCTCGTCCGACAAGCCCATATCGGTTTCAACCATCATGCCCGACTGCCGCAGCACATGCGCCACGCGGAACAACTCCCCGAGCTCTGCGGTGCTCCAAGGGGGGCCGACCCGCACTTGCGCACGCGGGACGAACGGGATGATTTTGGCGAGACCGCTATAGTTCACGGGGTAACGAGCCTCCTAGCTTAGGCGTGGAGCGTAACAGAAGTTTTCGGACAAACACAACTCCCAGCCCAAAGGTTTCCGGCGCAGTGACGTAAATTTGCAACGCCTCGTGCGCCTCAACCGATAAGCGTAATGTCGCCCCCGGCAATGGTAAGCCCCGAGCCGACCGTAACCCCCGTCAGTTTTATCACCACATCGTTCGTGGAGAGGCCCACAGTGCCGTCGCTAATGAGAATGAAGGCGTCGGAGCCTTCTTGCCAAATCACCGTCGCCTTATTCGTGCCGGCCACCGCCGCTTCCGCCGCCGCCAGATGCAGCGCGAGGGTATTATCGGCGGCATTGAAGGTCGCCACGCCCTTGGTGCCGATCGTCGCCACGCCTGCGCCCGCCACGAAAACTTGCGTTCCCAAGATCAGATCGGACGTGAAATCGATCTTGCTGTCGGTTCCGGCGCGCCAATCGGTGATCGTGTCGAACTTGGTCGCCGAGGCGTCTTTGGTGGAGGTGGTGTTGAACACGAAGCTATTCGCCCCCGCGCCCCCGGTGATCGTATCGAAACCGTCGCCGCCGTTCAGCGTATCGGCCAAGCGGGTGCCGACGATCACGTTATCAGCGGCGTTCCCGGTAATCTGTGCGCCGAAGCTGGTCACACCCGACAGATCGATATTATTCGCGGTATTCCCGCCAATCGCCGAACCGCTGATCGTTTGCGCCGTTAGATCCGCCACCAACGTTAACGTCGCGACACCGCTCACCGTGATCTGCCCGCCGGTATTCGTGATGGTCAAACTCTGGCCCGTGCTGAAATTCAGCGTGGTCGTATCGGCGATCCCTGCGAAGTTATTCCCGTCCTTATCCTTCAAGAACCCGGCATCCATCTTGATATAATAGGAGCCATTGGTCAGAAGATCGTCGGTTGGGTTAAGGGTCAATTTCGTCGTGGTTGTTTTCACGAGACTGGATTTAACCGTGAAAACCTCCACCAGCGTTCCATCGGATTTATAGAGATACAGATTCCCCGACGTGCCGAGCTGCACTTCCTTATTAAAGGTAATCGACAGATCGGCCTTAGGATTGAAGCCCGAGGTATTGTCGAGCGGATCGGAGGTGGAAATTTTCGGCGAGTTAACGCTGATGAAATACCCCGGCAAGGTCTTGCCCGTCGTATCCAAACCGACCGGAATATACAAAAGCTGTCCGGCGACTGGCGTGAAATCGGTCGGAACCGTCAGCGTCGATACCGTGACGCCGCTATTGC
>NZ_LAJY01000105.1 GCF_000963705.1 Elstera litoralis
ACTCCTCCGCCCTTTGGCATCCATCTGGGTCATCACGGTATAGAAGACCCAGCAGACCGCCAGAACGATGAGGTTATAGACAATCGAAACGGCGGCGGCTTTGCCAAGGTCGAACTGCCCCAGCGCCAGCTTCACCAAATCGATGGAGAGGAACGTCGTCGAGTTACCCGGCCCGCCGCCGGTCACGACGAAAGGCTCGGTATAGATCATGAAACTATCCATGAAGCGCAGCAGCACGGCAATCAGCAGCACCCGGCGCATTTTTGGCAGTTGGATCTTGCGGAACACGGCCCAGCGCGAGGCCCCATCGATGCGCGCCGCCTGATAATAGGCGTCCGGGATCGACTTCAGCCCAGCGTAGGAGAGCAGGGCGACCAGCGAGGTCCAGTGCCACACGTCCATAAGCACAATCGTCACCCAGGCCGATAGGGCATTCTGCGAATAATTATAGGGAATACCGAGACCGTTCACGACCGCGCCGAACAGGCCGATGTCCGAGCGGGCGAAGACCTGCCAAATCGTGCCCACAACGTTCCACGGCACCAGCAGCGGCAGCGCCATGACGATCAAACAGGCTGCGACCGTCCAACCCTGGCGCGGCATGGCCAGCGCCACCGCGATTCCCAACGGCACTTCGATGGCCAGAATGATTCCGGAGAACAGCAGGTTCCGCCACAGCGCGTCGAAAAAGCGCCCGCCGAGATCGGTGCTCGGGTCCAAAAGTTCCACGAACCAGCCGACGCCGTTCCAGAAGAACTGATTATTCCCGAACGTATCCTGCATCGAATAATTGACGACCGTCATCAGCGGCAGAATCGCGCTGAAGGCCACCACTAGGAAGACCGGCAGCACCAGCAGCCAGGCTTTGTTATTTTCCGTCTTATCCATGACGCACCTCTTCGGTCGGCGCGCGGCGGAAGCCGCCTTCATAGAGATGCAGCGCGCGCGGATCGAGAACCACGCTGGCCTCGGTGCCGTTGATCGCGGCCCCTTCCGGCACGGTGGCAATCAGCGGCTGCCCCGCCAGCTCCACCCGCGCGATGCGCAAGCGCCCGAGATCGTCCACCCGCTTGATTTGCACCGGCAACCCCGTGCCGAGCGGCGCGAGGGTGACATATTCCGGGCGAATGCCGAGTTCGAGCGGGCCGTTCCCCGTGGGGCGACCGATATGCGGCGCAGCAATCGCCTGATCGCCCACATAGGCCGTGGTGCCCTCCAGGCGGCAGGGGAGAATATTCATCCCCGGCGAGCCGATGAACTTGCCGACGAAGGTATGATCGGGCCGCTCGAACAGATCCTCTGGCGAGCCGCTTTGCATCACCCCGCCGTCGTACATCACCACCACTTGATCGGCGATGGTCAGCGCTTCGGTTTGGTCGTGGGTGACGTAAATCAGCGTCAGCGGCAAGCGTCGATGCAATTCCTTGATCTTAGAGCGCAGCTCCCACTTCAGATGCGGGTCGATCACCGTCAGCGGTTCATCGAACAGGATCGCCGACACGTCCGAGCGCACAAGCCCGCGCCCGAGGGAGATTTTCTGCTTCGCGTCTGCCGTCAGCCCGGTTGCCGGGCGCGAGAGATCGCGGCCCAAATCCAGCATTCCGGCAATCTCGCGCACGCGGGCATCGACTTCCTTCTCCGGCACCCGGCGATTGCGTAAGGGGAAGGCGAGATTGTCGTAAACGCTCATCGTGTCGTAGATGACCGGGAACTGGAACACCTGGGCAATGTTGCGCTTTTCGGTCGGCAGGGTCGAAATATCCACCCCATCGAACAGGATCTTACCGCGCGAGGGAATAATCAGCCCGGAGATGATGTTGAGCAGCGTGGTCTTGCCGCAGCCGGACGGGCCGAGCAGCGCGTAAGCGCCGCCATCGTCCCACGTCCGCGTCATCGGCTTCAGCGCGTAATCCGCGTCGGAGGCCGGGCTCGGGTGATAGGAATGGGCGAGGTCTTGCAGGTCTATGCGCGCCATGATCGCCTCACGCTGCCAGGGCCGCGTCGGCGGCTTCAACCAGCGCGCCGTCGGGGGAGAAGAGGTAGAGCCGCTTTGGATCGAGCGACAGGCGAATCGGCGCGCCGGGATCGACCTTCACCACGCCGCGCGCGAGCGCAACCCAGCGGTCTTGCCCCGAATCGACGTGGATATAGCTTTCCGAGCCGGTGATTTCCGACACGGCCACCGTGCCCGCGAGAATGAGATTATCGTATCCCCCGCCGTTCAGCCCGGCGTGATGGGCACGGAAACCGAAAATATAGGCCCCATCGGCAACCGCGAACCGCCCGGTTTCGAACTGGCTGCCATCGGGCAGGCGGTAGGTATTGCCGCTTTTCCAGACGGAAACCGTGTTCAGCGGCGGATCGGACAGAACTTTCGCGGTCGTCAGATCCTGCGGCACCCGGTAAATTTGCGCGGTCGGACCGAACTGCGTCACCCGCCCTTCCCAGAGGGTCGCGGTATGGCCGCCGAGCAGCAGCGCTTCCGTGGGCTCAGTAGTGGCATAGACGAAGATGCTGCCCGTCGCGGCGAAGAGGCGCGGCAGTTCCTCGCGCAGCTCTTCGCGCAGCTTATAATCGAGGTTCGCCAGCGGCTCATCCATTAGTACCAGATCGGCCCCTTTCACCAGCGCGCGGGCAATCGCCGTGCGCTGCTGCTGGCCGCCGGAAAGCTGCAAGGGCGTGCGCTGCAAATAAGGCTCCAGCCGCAGCAAAGCCGCCGCCTCCCGCCCCCGTTTTTCGATCTCGGCCTTATCGAGCCCCGCCACCCTTAAGGGCGAAACGATGTTTTCGAAGACCGACAGCGTCGGGTAATTGATGAACTGCTGATAGACCATCGCCACCGAGCGCTTGCGCACCGGCAGGCCGGTAATATCGCGCCCATCGAAGCTCATCGTCCCGGAGGTCGATTTATCGAGCCCCGCCATCAGGCGCATCAGGCTGGTTTTGCCCGCGAGCGTCGGCCCCAGGAGAACATTCACCGTGCCGCGATCCAGCGTCAGCGTCACATCCTGGATGTGATCTTCCCCCATCACGCGCTTGGAGATGTTTTTCAGGCTCAGGCTCATGAGGCACCGCCTGCCGAGGCCATAAAGCGCATTAGCGCGGCCACATCGGTCGGGGCGAGTTTCAGCCCGAGTTTACTGCGTCGCCAGAGAATATCGTCTGCCGTCCGCGCCCATTCTTCCCGCATCAAATAGAGAACCTCACGTTCAGTCAGATCGGCCCCAAAAGTCTGGCCGAGATCGGCAAGGCTTTTCGCCCCGCCTAAAAGAAGATCGGCGCGCGTGCCGTAAGTGCGGGCGAGCCGCCAAGCGTGCGCCGCTTTGAGAAACGGGTAGCGCTGCTGGAGGTTCTGAACGAGAGCATCGAACCCGGTCACGGGAAAATCGCCGCCGGGCAAGGGCTCGCCGCCCGTCCAGCCCTTCGGCTTTTTCGTCGCGGACGGCAGATGCGGCCCCAGTTTCTCCAGCACCGCTTCGGCCAAGCGCCGGTAGGTGGTGATCTTGCCGCCGAAGACCGACAGCAGCGGCGCGGCACTGCTGGGCGCATCGAGCGTCAGCACATAATCGCGCGTCGCTTCCTGGGCTTTCGAGGCGCCGTCGTCGTAGAGCGGGCGGACGCCGGAATAGGTCCAGACGACATCCTCCTGCGTCACGGGGCGGGCGAAATACTCGGAGGCCGCCGAGCAGAGATAGGCAATTTCCTGCGGCGTCGCCGCCACCTTGGCCGGATCGCCGACATAATCCTGATCGGTGGTGCCAATCAGGGTGAAATCCTGCTCATACGGAATGGCGAAAATAATCCGTCCGTCGCCATTCTGGAAAATATAGCAGCGGTCGTGATCGAAGAGTTTCCGCACTACAATGTGCGAGCCCTGCACGAGGCGCACTTTCGCCGTGCCGTTGGAGCGGATGCGCTGGGTCAGCACGTCCGCCACCCACGGCCCCGCCGCATTCACCAGCGCTTTTGCCACGATCTGCCGTCGCGCCCCGTCGCGGGTTTCCATTTCCAGCACCCAGCGGTCGGCGCGGCGGTCGGCGGAAATGAAGCGCGTTCCGGTTTCGATTTCGGCCCCGCGCGCTTTCGCATCCATCGCATTCAGCACCACAAGGCGCGAGTCCTGCACCCAGCAGTCGGAATATTCGAACGCCCGCGCGAACCCCGGCTTCAGCGGTGCGCCCGCCGCATCCCGGCGCAGATCAAGCGTGCGCGTGCCGGGCAGCAGCTTCCGCCCGCCAAGATGATCGTAGAGAAACAGCCCCAAGCGCAGCAGCCACTGCGGACGCAACCCCTTGTGATGCGGCAGCACGAAGCGCAGCGGCCAGATAATATGGGGGGCCAGCGCCCACAGAATTTCGCGTTCGATCAGCGCTTCGCGCACCAGTCGAAACTCATAATGCTCCAGATAGCGCAGGCCACCATGAATGAGCTTGGTTGACCACGACGAGGTGCCGCTGGCCAGATCATTTTGCTCGCAAAGATAGGTCTTTAGCCCCCGGCCCACTGCGTCGCGCGCAATGCCGCAGCCATTGATCCCACCGCCGATGATGGCAAGGTCGTAGACCTGCTCCATCTTTCCTCCCCCATGCGCAGGATCTTCGCCTGCGCGTTTCCTTATTTCGTTTGATCGTATTCGCGCCTTAATCCGAACTCAAGAGAGATTCACACTATTGCAATGCGATATTTTACCTAAATATTAAGAACACCAGCATAACAGCAGGGTCGCACCAAAAAATCGCGCGTTCATTTATAATACAATTACCGGCGTAGGCTGAATTTTAACTTCTCTAAGTCGCAGGCTCGTCTTCCGAACTACCCACTTCCAGCACTTCCACCGAATGTTCGCGGCAGATATCACCGATTTTTCCGTCGGGGAGCCGGTCGGTGACGAAGAGATCAATCTCCGAGACATGGCCGATGCGCACCGGCGCGGTGCGCTCGAACTTCATTTTATCGGCCACCAGGATCACATGGCGGGCGTTTTCGATGATGGCGCGCGAGACGCGCACCTCGCGGTAATCGAAATCGAGCAGCGCGCCCTCATCATCGATCGCCGACGCGCCGATAACCGCATAATCCACCTTGAACTGATGGATGAACTGCACCGTCGCTTCCCCCACCACCGCGCCATCGACGCGCCGCACCGGCCCGCCCGCGACGATCACATCAATATGCGGATTGGGGTACAGCAGCGTCGCCACATTGAGATTATTCGTAATCACCAGCAAATCTTCGTGCTGGCCCAAGCTTTCGCGACCTCTTCGGTCGTTGTGCCGATATTGATGAACAGCGAAGCCCGGTTAGGAATGTGCCGCGCCGCCGCCAGGCCAATCGCCTCTTTCTCGGTCTGCGCCACGAAGCGCCGCGCCTGATAGGCGAGATTGCTGACGCCCGACGAGATGATTGCGCCGCCATGCACGCGCGACAGCAAGCGCCGCTCACACAGATCGTTGAGATCCTTGCGGATGGTCTGGGGCGTCACCTCGAAGCGCGCCGCCAGATCTTCCACCGTTACCCGGCCATTGGCGCGCGCCTGTTTCAGAATCTCCTGCTGACGGTCATTGGTGACGGTTTGCATCCGCAGATCGGGACGAAATGCTTGCAGCGTGGCACGCGCCATAGGGTTCCCTCCCGCCGTTCAATCTTCTTTTTTTAGTGGCGCTTTTTGCGCTGTATCAGCCTATACCGCCGTGCGGACTTTCGAAACAAACCGATCGACTTCGGTTGAAAGATGCCCGGTATCGTCGCGCAGAATTTGCGCCGCCGACAGGCTTTCCCCCGCCGACCGCCCGACCACGGCGGTAGCTTGAGTGACATCGCCCAGAATCGTTGCCGCTTCGGTGCTGCTTTCGGCGGCGATATGCAGGCCCCTTGCGATTTCCCGCGTCGATGCGTCCTGCTGATCGACCGCCGCCGCAATCGTGGCCCCAATCCCCTCGATGCCGACGATGACCGACTGCACCTCGCGGATTGCCCGCGAAACACTTTCGGCAATATTTTGCACCTGGGCGATTTGCGCCGAAATTTCATCGGTGGCTTTCGCCGTTTGCGTAGCGAGCGATTTCACCTCGCCCGCCACCACGGCGAACCCCTTGCCCGCATCCCCGGCGCGCGCGGCTTCGATGGTGGCGTTCAGCGCCAGCAGATTGGTTTGCGAGGCGACCTGATGAATGAGATCAACCACGGTGCCGATACGCAACGCCGCCGCCGAAAGCCCTTCCACCGTTTCGCGCGTTTTCATCACCGTCTGCACGGCCGAGCCCGACATATGGGCCGATTCGCTCACCCGCTGGGCGATTTCGGCAATCGACTGGGACAATTGCTCCGCCGCCGCCGCCGCTTGGCCGACGCTGTGGTTAGCCTGTTGCGCCGCCTCCGCCGCTTGGTCCACTTTGCTGCGGTTCTGTTCGGTCAGATCGCTCATCGCGCGCACGCTGCCATAAAACTTTTTCGACCGCGCCCGAAACGCGCGTCGCCACTTGCTGCACGTCGGCTTCGAACATATTGGCCATCGAGAGCATTGTGTCGCGCCGCTCTTGGCTCGCTTGCGCGCGCGCGGCCTCAATCCGCGTCTGGTTGAGCGTAACTTCTTTCGCCGTATCGCGGAACACTAGCAGCGCTTGCGACATAGCCGCCACTTCATCCGCGCCTTTGGTTTGAATATCGGTCTCTAACTCACCGCCCGCGATCCGGCGCATCGCTTCGGCCAGAAGCTGCAAGCGGCGGACGATGGACCGCCCAACGTAGAGCCACGCCAGCAGGAAAATCGCCAAAATCATCACGCCGCTAATCCCGAGTTGCAGCATCAGCGAAGATTCCGCTTGGTCCTTGGTTCCGACCGCCGTGCGATCCGCCGTGCCTTGCTGATCGGCGACAAGCTCGGCGACGATTTGTCCGAGACTTGCCGACGCGGTCGCAAGCTCGCCCTGAACCTTGGCGATTTCCTCCTCCAGCCCCCATTGCCGAGCCCGCAACCCGAAAACACCTTCCGCCCCCTGCCCGTGCCGCGTGATTTTGGCCGAGAGCGCTTCCAATTTTTGCTTGTTAGCGGGATCGGGGTAGTTATCCAGCACTGAATTCAGGCGATGTTCCGCCAAAGCGTAGCGCGGCTCCAAATTATCGTAGATAGCACCACGGGGAATGCTGGCGGCGGCGACCAGCATACCGACCGCAAGATTGCTGTTCGATTGAAGGTCGAGCAACCCACGCAGGCTTGGTAAATCGAGTGTGGAGAGCCGTTGAGCCGCCTCCCCGGTCTTCGCCGTAGGGTCGCCCACTGATCGCAGGCTGCGCCTCAAATCCAACTCGGCAGATTTAATCAGGGGATTGAGCTGCTCATTGAGCGCTTCAAATTCGAGAATCGTCTCATTTACATGGTTGGCGATCGTCGCGCCGACTTCGAGGCGTTTTCCAACGCGCTCCGCCAACGCCTTTATCAGATTTTCGCTCTCCGCACTGATTGCCGCCACTTTTTTCGACCTGGGGCGAGGCCGAGAGAATCGCTTTCAAACGGTCTAATTTTTCCGTCTGGCGCGCCAGCGATGCCGTCACCGCCTGCGTCTGCACGGCCAAAGCTTCGGCTGTATCAGTCTGCGTCAAGGCTGATGTATCGGCGCGCAAACTGCCCGTTACCTGCGCCAGTTCCAAGGAGGCAACGACCGATGGCAACACGCTTCCCCGTAAGGATTCGATTCCGCCGACGGTGTCGGTCAAGGAAAGGTAAGACGCACCGCCATTCAGCGCCGTCAGGCAGGCGATGAGCCCAAAGGTTCCATACAGACGCGCTTTAATCCCAAAACGGGACCCTACCGTTTGAGCAGTCATGACATTCTCCCTAGAAGTGCAACGAGCAGCGCACTCTCACTTTTTCAGATCATTTTTTCATTTAACCTGTTGACTTGATATAGGGTGCCA
>NZ_LAJY01000106.1 GCF_000963705.1 Elstera litoralis
TACTATTGCCTGTCTCAACGCTATTTTTCCGACTGTAGCGCTAGGACAGGGTTACGACCTCTCCAAGTTAAACTGCCAAAATGAGAAAGTATTAGCTGATTTTGCCGATACAATAAACTCATCATCTGTAATTCGGCAGGCTGGCGTGCAATTGATTGATATAAAGTCACCAAAAACAATTTCTGCTAAGAGAGATGCTCTCGAGTGTAGTGGCGTCCTATTATTCTCCTCAGGAGAGAAAATTCCAATGAAATTTGAAATGACGGCCAGTAATCTAGGTAGAGCAATTTGGCGTTGGGAACAGGTTCAATAATATAAAATAGTAAAAATAATAAGAGAAAATCTCCATATAGAATTCATTTTTCGCGGGAGTGAATGATCGAGAGTGGTTGGATCATATACTAGCCCACCCCCTCCATCACCCGATCCACCGACAGATCCTCCAACCGCGCCTCCCGCAGAACCGTCACCGCCCGCCCGCGTGGCGCGGTTAGGGCCGGGTCGGAGGCGCCCGAGAAGAGCACCACACTTCGGCAGCCTGCCGTTGCGATCAGGTGCATCGGGCCGGTGTCATTGCCCACAGCCAGTTCAGCCCGGTGGGCGAGGGCACAGAGGCTGGGGAAATCGGTTTGTCCGAGCAGGGAGACCACGCCGGGGGCCTGGGCGTCGATCTCCGCCAGCACGCGCGCTTCCGTCCCGGTGCCGATCAGCAGCGGCGTGATGCCGCGCTCTAACAGGCGGCGGGCGAGGGCGGCGTAAGCGAGAGCGGGCCAGCGTTTTTCCGGGCGATGGGCCGAGCCGCCCGGCACGAGCAGGGCGAAGCGGGCGGGCAGGGTGAAGCGCGTCAGGTCGGCGTCGCACCAATCGAGGGTTGGCGGCGGCACCTCGGCAATTCCGGCGGCGCGCAACTGCCCGGCTTGGCGTTCCACCGTATGCAGATGATTGCGGTTCGGGTCGGTATCCGGGTGCGAGCAGCCGGGCGCGATGCCGGACCAGTCGGGTGCGTTCGGGCGCATCAGCCAGAAATAGCGCGACGACCGACCGGAGGTTTGCAAATCATAGACCCGGCCAAAGCCGCCGCCGCGCAACCGTTGGTGCAAGCTGAACCAGCCGACGACATCAAGCGCGCCGGGGCGCGGGTCGATCCAAATATCATCGAAATAGGGCGCGGACCCGAGCCACGCGGCATAGGGTTTGGTCGTCAGCAGTGTGATCGAGGCATCAGGATGATGGGCGCGGATGGCGGCAAACGGGCCGGTGGCTAGCACGATATCGCCCAAAGCCCCGAGTTTGATAACCAGAATTGGCGCGGCGGGCACGGGCGTTAGGCCGATGGGGCCGTGAACCGCTCCAGCAGTTCATTATAGACTAGCATCGTATCGGCGCACATGCGGACCTTGGAGAAATTCTCGCGGATATGGGCCTGCCCGCGCGCGCCCATCGCAGTGCGCACGGCGGTGGGCAGGGCCAGGGCTTCGGTGAGGGCAATCGCCAGCGCGCTCGGATCGCTCGGCGTCACCAGCCAGCCGCTTTCCCCCCGGCAGCACGGTTTCGCGCGCGCCGCCGTGGTCGGAGGCAATGACCGGGCGGCCCATCGCCTGGGCTTCGGCAACAACGCGGCCAAAGGCTTCAGGGTCGGTGGACGCCGAGATCACCACATCGGCCAGCATATAGGCGGCGGCCATATCCTTCACTTGGCCCGCAAAGCGGATAATGCCGCCGAGGCCGCGTTGCTCGATGAGCGCTTCGATTTCGGCGCGATAGTCTTCGCGGCCCTCGTCGCTGCCGATGAATAGGCATTGGATATCGCGCCGGTCCATCCGCGCGATAGCCTCGACGACGACGCGGTGCCCCTTCCAGCGCGTGACGCGGCCCGGCAGCATCAGCACTGGCATTCCGTCTTCCAGGCGCAGGGCTTGGGCTTGGGCAACCAGCCGGTCGGGGCGCATGCGGGCAGGATCGAACAGCGCGAGATCGACGCCGCGCGGAATCACCCGAATCTTATTCAGCGGCGTTTGATAGGTATGGTGGACGTGATCGGCGGTGAACTGCGAGTTGGCGATAACGAGATCGCCCTTTTGCATCACGGCATTATAGGCGCGCTTCAGCCGGGTCTTGAAATTATAGATCCCGGCGAAGGTGGTGAGAAAGGGGCGGCCCGTGCGGCGAGCGGCCCAGAGGGCACTCCAGGCCGGGGCACGGCTGCGGGCGTGGACAATGTCGACGCCCTCGCGCCGGATGATATCGGAAAGCCGCGCGACATTGCGCCAGATCGTGATCGGGTTCTTCGAGTCGAGCGGCAATAGAATATGGCGCGCGCCGCTGCGCTCCATTTCATGCACCATCGGCCCGCCGGAGGAGACGACGACCGAGCGGCAACCGGCCTGCTGGGTTGCAACGGCAATATCCACCGCCGTCCGTTCGACCCCGCCGGTTTTCAGCGCGGGCAGAACCTGTAGAATGACGGCAGGCCGCGTCGGCGGCACATCGGCATTAGAAAGAGGCGGCGGCGTGGTCAACGACAGCAATCCTTACACGAGCGGCAGTCTTCGGGTCGATCCGGACGGGATTGGCCGACTGCTGGCCGATTTCGTGGCGCGGGATCAGTCCTTACCCGATTCGGTCCCAGCCTACGAAGTAAATTCCGCCTATGGACATAGGGTCGCCTATCGGCATCGTCCAGCGGTTGCGGCCAATCGACCGGGAATCCTGTTCATTGGTGGCTTTCGCTCGGCGATGGTGGGGATCAAGGCGCGCTGGCTGGATCACCTCGCGGCGGCCTGGGGCCTGGGGTACACGCGCTTCGATCCGCTCGGACATGGCGAGACGGGCGGGCCGTTTGCGCAAGGCGATATAAGCACCTGGCGGGCCGACACGCTGACCGTGTTGGACAAAGTGACGCAGGGGCCGCAGATCTTGATCGGCTCCAGCATGGGCGGCTGGTTGATGACTTTGGCCGCCCTCGCGCGGCCCGCGCGGGTGGCGGGCTTGATCGGCATTGCCGCTGCGCCGGATTTCACCGCCCGCCTGATCGAGCCGCGCCTGACGCCCGCCCTCCGGGCAGCCTTGGACCGGGATGGCGTCTGCTATCGCCCCTCCGCCTATGGTGATCCCGACCCGATTACGGCGCATTTGCTCGCCGACGGACGTAAAAATTTGGTGCTGGATCGGGCGCATCCGATGCCGGTTCCCGTCCGCCTGTTGCACGGAACGGAGGATGCCGATGTTCCCTATGATTGCAGCCTCGCGCTCGCCCAGAGTCTGAAGAGTCCCGACCTAAGAGTGACCTTGCTGAAGGGCGGTGACCATCGTTTGTCACATTCCCGTGATCTGGCTGTTTTGGCTCAGACTCTGGCTGAACTCATGTCCGAATCCCTCCAGAATCCCGGTAATTTCTGCGGCGAAATGACGGCATCCTTAACCTCTGATTAAGCCTTTGGAGCGCTGTGTGTGCCCCCTGTCAAGCAATATGGCTAGTTGACTTGAACGCGTCCTTCCCCAATATCTTGTGTGTGACGACGCGGTGAGCCCATCGCGTTCGTCCCTTTGGTCTGGCGCAGAAGGTCGCTAGTCCAGGCAAAATTGGCTTAAGGGCCAGCGACACAAAACGACAGAGTTGAAGAGGCCGGAATGATGGATGGTGATGTGCGGGCGTATGTGACGGCACCGAGCCAATCGGGGCCGACCCAAGCCGGAATAACGGTCCAGATCGATCGGTCGCGCGATGCGCTCTTGACCGACTTCGGCAAAGAAACGCTCCGTGACCGCTATCTGCTGCCGGGGGAGAGTTTCCAGGATCTCTTCGCCCGCGTCGCCAGTGCCTATGCCGACGATGCCGACCACGCCCAGCGCCTCTATGATTACATGAGCCGCCTGTGGTTCATGCCCGCAACCCCGGTTCTCTCTAACGGTGGCACCGGGCGCGGCCTACCGATCTCCTGCTATCTCAATTCGGTCGACGATAGTGTCTCGATGGCATTGTCGATACCTGGAACGAGAATGTTTGGCTGTCGGCGCGCGGCGGCGGCATTGGCACCTATTGGGGCAAGGTTCGCTCGATTGGCGAGCCCGTCGGCCTTAATGGCAAGACCAGCGGCATCATCCCCTTCATCCGCGTTATGGATAGTCTGACGCTCGCCATCAGTCAGGGCTCGCTCCGGCGCGGCTCGGCGGCGGTGTATCTCGACATTAATCACCCGGAAATTGAAGAGTTTCTGGAAATCCGCAAACCGTCCGGCGATTTCAACCGCAAGGCCCTGAACCTGCATCACGGCGTGCTGCTGACCGACGAGTTTATGGAAGCGGTGCGCGATGGCAGTGAATTCCCGCTGCGTTCCCCGAAGACCAAGGAAGTGGTGCGCATGGCCGATGCCCGCGCGCTGTTCCAACGGCTCGTGGAAACCCGCATCGCAACGGGCGAGCCCTATGTGATCTTCATCGATACCGTGAACCGGACGATGGCCGAGCATCAGCGCACTTTGGGCCTGAAATGCTCCACCTCGAATCTCTGCTCCGAAATTATGCTGCACACCGGGCCGGACCATCTCGGCAAGGCCCGCACGGCGGTCTGCTGCCTCTCGTCGGTGAATGTCGAGATGTGGGAGCAGTGGAGTAACGAGCCGCGCTTCGTGGAAGATTTGATGCGCTTCCTTGATAACGTCCTGCAAGATTTCATCGACCGCGCCCCGGACGAAATGGCCCGCGCTAAATATAGCGCCAGCCGCGAGCGGTCGGTCGGCCTCGGCGTGATGGGCTTCCACAGCTTCTTGCAGATGAAGGGCATTCCGCTGGAAAGCGCGCTCGCGAAATCCTGGAACATGCGCGTCTTCCGCCACTTGAAAGAGCGGGCGGACGCGGCTTCCATGTACCTCGCCCAAGAACGCGGCGCCTGCCCGGATGCGGCGGAAGTCGGCGTGATGGAGCGCTTCAGTCACAAGATGGCGATTGCGCCCACCGCCTCGATTTCCATCATCTGCGGCGGCACCTCGGCGGGGATCGAGCCGATCCCGGCCAATATCTACAATCACAAAACGCTGTCCGGCTCCTTTGCCGTGCGCAACCCCTATCTGGAAGCTTTGCTGATCCAGAAGGGCCGCAATAGCGAAAATATCTGGTCGTCGATGCTGGAGCATGAAGGCTCGGTGCAGCATCTCGATTTCCTCAGCGCCGACGAAAAAGCCGTGTTCCGCACCGCGTTCGAGATCGATCAACGTTGGCTGGTGGAATTCGCCGCCGACCGCACGCCCTATATTTGCCAAGGCACCTCGCTCAATATCTTCCTGCCGGGCGATATCGATAAGTGGGACCTGCTGATGCTGCATTTCCGCGCGTGGGAAATGGGCGTAAAATCGCTCTATTACTGCCGCTCGAAGAGCGTGCAGCGCGCGGGTTTTGCGGGCGGGGTCGAGACCGACAATACCTACGAGCGCCGCAAGGTGATCGCCGAAGTCAAGGATTACGACGAGTGCCTCGCCTGCCAATAGGCGCGTGGCCTCTGTCTTTTCTGCTTACATTGTTTTTAAAACGAGGCTCCGATGCCGCTTCTGTCCGCCAGTAAGGCTTATAA
Organism: Elstera litoralis; assembly: GCF_000963705.1. Classification (GTDB taxonomy): domain Bacteria; phylum Pseudomonadota; class Alphaproteobacteria; order Elsterales; family Elsteraceae; genus Elstera; species Elstera litoralis. The sequence goes on from NZ_LAJY01000106.1 coordinate 5,567, forward strand.
GCCGTTCGAATATCCCTGGGCCTTCGAGTTCTGGAAGCGTCAGCAACAGATCCATTGGATGCCCGAAGAGGTGCCCTTGGGCGAAGATTGCCGTGATTGGGCGCGCAAACTCACCGATCACGAACGCAATCTGCTGACCCAAATCTTCCGCTTCTTTACGCAAGCCGATGTGGAAGTGCAGGATTGCTACCACGAAAAATACGGCCGGGTGTTCAAGCCGACCGAAATTAAAATGATGCTGACCGCCTTTTCAAATATGGAAACGGTGCATATCGCCGCCTATTCGCATCTGCTCGATACTATCGGCATG
>NZ_LAJY01000107.1 GCF_000963705.1 Elstera litoralis
TTGGTATGCCTGCAATGGGCAGCGGATGGTTTTGCAACAGTATCAGGCCTTATATGCCTTATTGGGGAGCCGGTTTGGTGGCGACAACCAGACCTACTTCAATCTTCCCAATCTGAACGGGCGTATTCCTGTTGACGCTGGGATCTCGTCGACGACGGGGACGCAGTATGTTTTTGCCCAAACTGTCGGGCAGGAGACGGTGACGCTGACCTATAATCAGGCACCGTCTCATAATCATACGTTCACGGCAAAAGTGTCGAGTGCCACCACAACGGGAATGACATCCGTTGCCGGTGCGACGGGGACCGCGCCCAATTTAACCGGAACGTCGCTGTTGAGCCGTGCGATGACCAGCGCGGCAAAGCCGATTAATGCCTTTGACGTTCCGCCGTCAAACATGGAGGTCCAATTCGGGGCCAAGGTATCGATTGCTTATGGAAATGCCCAACAGCAGGCCGATCCGCACCCCAATCTTCAACCCTACTTGGTGATGGCCTATTATATCTGTAACGAAGGCGAATTTCCGGTGAACCCGAACTAAGTGCCGGACACTATCGGGCTGGCGGGGCTTTGGCTTGCCCTGCCAGCCGACTGGCAGGCGCGCGGGATTGGGCTTCGGCTGCGGCAGCCGGACGATTTGGCCTTTCTGCGCGACCTCTACCGCAGCACGCGGGCGGAGGAAGTAGCGGCGGCGGGGTTCGACGCCCTAACTGCCGCCGTTTTTCTGAACAGTCAGTTTGATCTTCAGTGCCGCCATTTTGATGCCCACTATACCTTAGGCGGGCAGCGGATCGTCGTGACCACGCAGGATCGGCCCATTGGCCGGGCGGAGCTTTGGGCGTCGGGTGCCGACCTCCGTCTGGTCGACCTAAGCCTTTTGCCGGAATGGCGCGGGCAAGGCTTGGGGGCGGCGCTTCTGGCGGCAGTCCAACAGGCGGCGGAAGGGCGGAGCGTCAGCCTGCACGTCGATAAACTCAACCGCGCCTATCGGCTCTACACCCGCTTGGGGTTCCGCAAGGCGGGTGATGCGGGCGCGTCGTGGCGGATGGAATGGCGGGCGGAGGCTAAGCGCCGCCCTCGGTAATGGCGCGCAAGGCGTCGGGATCGAGCAAAAGCGCCTGACTGGTGGTTTCCAGCCGGATCATTTTCATGTTTTTAAGCTGCGTGAAGGCGCGGCTGACGGTTTCGGTGGTCAGCCCCAGATAATCGGCGATATCGGTGCGGCTCATTGGCAGGGCGACCGGATTGCTCGTGTGTCCCAGCCGCTTCGCCCGGTCCGACAGCATCAGCAGAAACGAGGCCAGCCGTTCCTTGGCGGTTTTGCGCCCGAGCAGCAGCATCAGATCCTGCGCCACCGCAAGTTCGGTCGCCGCCAAGCCGAGCAGGCGCTTTTCCATCATTGGGTAGCGCTCGAACAGCTCTTCCAGCTTTTTGCGCGGGAATCTGCACAGGCGCACCTGCGTGACGGCTTCGGCGCTATAGGCGTAGGATTGGCGCACGGCGAGGCCGAGAAAATCGCCCGCCATCAGAAAACCGATGATCTGCCGCCGCCCATCGGGCAGCAGCTTATAGATTTTCACCGTGCCTGCGGTGACATTGAACATATGTAAGGCGGGTTCGCCCTCATCGACAATCGCGCCGCGCGGCTCGACGTGCAGATCGGTGATCGCCCGTTCCAAAACCATCAATTCGGCATCGGGCACGCCCGCGCACATGCTCAAGGGCCGGGCGCTACAGTCGACACACAGGCGGCTTTCATCCTCCGGACAAATCTGGGCCACCGGCGGGGACGTTTCTGGAGAAGGCGTGAAGGAAGTGGTCAAAAGCGCTGCCCCAGATAGCCGCAATCAGTCTGTGACTGAATTATGCGCCTCTGGGCTGGCAATGTCATCTCTTCCGATTGACGCAGATCAATGACGGCTCGTCGGGCCGGGGGGTAGGACGAAAGCCTGCCCAACTGCGGAATGACGGATGCGCTTCCACATCATATCGCGCCTGACGCCGGCGGAGGTCGATCAAGCCTTCGCGCTGATTCAGCTTGAAGCACCGGAGCTGTCGCTCGCGGCCTGGCGGCAGTTTGCGCGGGCGGCGGGCGGCGGCAAACCGCCGTCAAGCAAACCCGCCCCGGCGGGCTTGGTGGCGGTGAAGGATGCGCGCAACTATATGGCGGGGCTCTGCGCCTATCGCCGCACGCGCGCGTTTCGGCATGGGGCAACGCTGACGGTCGATTGCTTCGTTGCGCTCGATTTTCTGCACACGCAAGGGGCGGCCGACCACCTGCTGCGCCATTTGGACGAAACGGCGGCGGCGCTCGGCTGCACCGCGATTGAAATTACGCTGGCCCGCCAGGAAACGCGGCTGATCGATCAGTTCCGCACGGCAGGTCATGCTTTGGAAGGAGTGCTTCTGTGCAAAATGCTGCCCGCCTGTTAGCCCCCGCGCCGACGCCGCTGCTGACCGCCGATCAAATCGCGCGCTTCGAAGGCCGGGTCCCGCGCTATACCAGCTACCCGACCGCGCCGCATTTCACGCCAACTGTGACGGGCGCAACCTACGGCGGCTGGCTGGAAGCGCTGCCGGACGGGCAGGCGGTGTCGCTCTATCTTCATATCCCCTTCTGCCAGGAACTCTGCTGGTACTGCGGCTGCCATACCCAGATTGTGAGTCACGACGGGCCGATTCGCGCCTATGCCGAGCTTCTGCTGCGCGAGATCGATCTGGTCGCCGCGCGCCTCGGGCGGGCTGCGCCGGTTCACGAAATCCATTTCGGCGGCGGCTCGCCCTCGATGCTGCCGCTGGAGGTGCTGGAGGCGGTGATGGACCGGCTGCACGCACGCTTCAATCTCACCAATATTGCTGAGATTGCGATGGAGATTGATCCGCGCGGGGTTCGGCAGGAGCAGATCCAAGGCTTCGCCGCCCTGGGGTTAACGCGCGCCAGCATCGGCGTGCAGGATTTCGATGCCGAGGTGCAGGCCCTCATCAACCGCCGCCAGAGTTTCGCTGAAACGGCGGATGTGGTGGAAGGCTTGCGCGCGGCGGGGATCGGCTCGATCAATCTCGATCTCATTTACGGTCTGCCCGCGCAAACGCGCGCGACGATCCAGCAGACGGTCGATCTCAGTCTCGCGCTGGCCCCGGATCGGATCGCCCTGTTCGGCTATGCCCATGTGCCGTGGATGAAAAAACATCAGGCGCTGATTCCCGAAGATCGGCTGCCGTCGCCCGCCGAACGCTATACGCTCTATCAGGATGCGTCCGACCAGATTGCGGCGGCGGGCTACGAGCGCATCGGGCTCGATCACTTCGCCCGCCCATCGGATAGTATGGCGCGGATGTTGCGCCAGGGCAGCTTGCGGCGGAATTTCCAGGGTTACACTACCGACGGGGCGGAAACCCTGATCGGTTTCGGCACCTCGTCGATTGGGGCGCTGCCGCAAGGGTATCTCCAGAATAATCTGACGGTGCCGGACTATCGCGCCGCCCTGATGGAAAATCGCCTGCCGATTGCGCGTGGGATTGCCCTAAGTGCCGATGATAAGCTGCGCCGGGCCGTGATCGAACGGTTGATGTGCGATCTTACGGTCGATCTGGCGGCGGTGGCGGCCGAGTTCGGTTCGGACGAAAGCTTCTTTGCCGAACGCCTCGCCTTGGCGGATCTCACTCACGACGGGTTGGTCGCCGTGAACGGCTCGATCGTGACGGTGCGGGAGGCGGCGCGGCCCCTGGTGCGCTCGGTGGCGGCTGCGTTCGATGCTTATCTGTCGGTAGGGGCCGGGCGCTATTCGCAGGCGGTTTAGAGCACCGCTTTCCAGGCCAGCGCGGACAAAAAGAACCGCGTTGAGCCCAAGAAGGACGGGCGCGGCTTTCTGTCCGAAGGCTTGCCAGCGCCGCCCGGCGAGATGGCCGAGCAGGCCGAGGGCGACCAGCGTCGGCACCGTGCCAAGACCGAAGCAGGCGAGGGCGAGGGCTCCTGCCAGCGGTTTTCCCGTCGCGGCGGCAACGGTGAGGGCGGCATAGACCAGCCCGCAAGGGAGGAACCCGAGGATCATGCCTAGGCCGTACCCGCGCCACCCGATAGGCCGATCAAAGAAGCGGCGCAAGGGGCCGATCAGCCGCTGGGTGAGCGGAATGTTTCCCGAGGCGGTCTGACCACTGCTGGCGAAGAGCGGGCCGCCGACAGTGCGCAGCGCTAACGCACCCAGCATCATCGCCGCCATCAGCAAAAGTGCCGCCACCGCCCAGCGAAAGATTGGCGTTGCGGCGAAGGCGGCCCCAACGCCGCCCGCGACCAGTCCAAGCAGGGCATAGGTGGTAATCCGGCCCAAATGATAAAGCGGTAAGGCGGATTGGGCGAGGCGGGCGCGCTCGCACAGGGGGCCGGGGGGCGCAAGCGCCATCCGCCTGCCAACCTGGGCCATCACAAAACCGCCGCACATCGGCCCGCAATGGAGTAAACTTCCGGTTGCACCCGCCAGGAGAAGCCCCGTGTACAGGCCAGTTGCGCCGAGCCCGCTCGTCCACTCGGGCGTGCAGAGGCTGGCCAGCGCCAAAAGGTCGGCATGGGTGACGGACATTGCACTGGAATCCTATTTTTCTATTCTACTTTGAGGATAGGTTCGGCAAAATCAAGCGGCCTTGATCTGAATCAAGGCGCAACGATAAGACCCGGCGTAATCAAGCGCACGGGTTATCTGAAAATGGCCCTGGGGGGATGCGCGCAGATGACCGACAGTTTACCCAATTTTTCCCCGGTCGCACGGCATATCCAGGCGGTTCCCATCGATCAGCCCTGGGTTTGGCTCGCGGCGGGTTGGCAGGATCTCCGCCGGGCCGGGCCAATGAGCCTTGCTTACGGCGGAGCGATTTTCGTCCTCAGCCTGCTGCTGACGTTTGTGCTATTCGAGGTCGATTTACCGTTTCTGCTGCTGCCGATGCTGGCGGGTTTTGCGCTTGTCGCGCCGTTGATGGCCGCCGGGCTTTATGAAATCAGCCGACGGCTTGAAAACGGCCTGCCCATTGGGCTGTCGGTCGGTTTCGATGGCATTGCACGCAACCCGTCGCAGTTCGGACTGATGGGGGTTCTGCTGCTGTTGATCCACCTCGCCTGGATTCGTGTGGCGACGCTGCTGTTTGCGCTGTTCTACGGCATGCGCGAGGTGTCGATTACCAGCCTGCTCGATTTTCTGCTGAACCCTTCGCTGAGCCTGACCTTTTTGGTCGTGGGGACGGGGTTGGGGGCAACTCTGGCCGTTATTGCTTTCGCCGTGTCGTGCATCGCCATTCCGATGCTGATGGACCGCGACGTGAATATTGTGACGGCGGTTGCGACGAGTGTTATGGCCGTGCGCCTCAATTGGCCCGCGATGGCGCTGTGGGCGGGGCTGATTGCCTTTGCCACCGCCGTTAGCATCGCAACCTTCTACCTCGGGTTCATTCTTCTCATGCCGCTGGTCGGGCATGCAACGTGGCACGCCTATCGTGACCTCGTGCGCCCCACCCCCTAGCGGCGGTTTGTTTTGGTTTTTGCTCAAGGAGTCGCGTCATGAAATCCAGCTTTGTCGATACCCTCGTCGGTTTCTTCGTCGGCTTTCTCGGCCTTATCGGGCTGTTTTTGGCGTCGGGTGCGGTCGATGCGCAGGCGTATCTGTTCGGCCTTAGCCTGTTTGTCATGGCGATTCTGTACAACTTCTTCCTCATCAAAGGGCACTTTGATCGCGCCGATGCCGCCCGTCACGGCTAAGGCGATTGGGTGCCCACCCTTGACCTGGATCAATGCCTGAGGCGGGCGCTTCCGCCATAGTCCTCAGGATATCTCCCGTCTGAAGCGTGCCGGGCACGTGCAAATCAGACAGGGCCTCTGACGTAATTAGGAAGTGCCATGGACGCAACCATGAGTCTGGGATCGACAGCCGCGCCCGCGCGCGCCGTCGAGGCCTATAATGAGGATGTCGTTCGCAAATTCGTTGTCATGTCCATTTTTTGGGCGGTGGTGGCGTTTGCGGCGGGCACCTACATTGCCTTTCAACTGGCGTTTCCGGCGCTGAACTTAGGGCTGGAATACACCACTTTCGGGCGGTTGCGCCCGCTCCACACCTCGGCGGCGATTTTCGCTTTCGGCGGCTCGATGCTGATCGGCACCTCGTTTCAGGTAGTGCAGCGGACCTGCCGAACCACGCTGTTCGGCGGGCGGGCCTTGGCGGAATTCGTCTTCTGGGGCTATCAGTTCTTCATCGTCATGGCGGCGCTCAGCTACGTGCTGGGCTACTCCCAGAGTAAAGAATATGCCGAACCGGAATGGTTCATCGACCTGTGGCTGACCCTCGTCTGGGTTGTCTATCTGCTGATCTTCCTCGGCACGCTGCTGAAGCGCAAAGAGCCGCATATTTATGTGGCGAACTGGTTCTACCTCGCCTTCATCGTCACGATTGCCATGCTGCATATCGGCAATAATCTGGCGGTGCCGGTGAGCTTCTTCGGCGCGAAGAGCTATTCGCTGTTCGCCGGGGTTCAGGATGCGTTGGTGCAATGGTGGTACGGGCATAATGCGGTAGGCTTCTTTCTAACCGCCGGCTTCCTCGCCATGATGTATTACTACATCCCGAAGCGGGCGGAACGGCCGGTTTACTCCTATCGCCTGTCGATCATCCACTTCTGGGCGCTGATCTTCCTCTACATCTGGGCCGGTCCGCACCATCTGCACTATACGGCGCTGCCGGATTGGGCGCAGACGCTGGGCATGGCCTTCTCGATCATGCTGTGGATGCCCTCCTGGGGCGGGATGATTAACGGGCTGATGACGCTGTCGGGTGCCTGGGACAAGCTGCGGACCGATCCGGGCCTGCGCTTCTCGGTCACGGCGGTCGGCTTTTACGGTATGAGCACCTTTGAAGGCCCGCTGATGTCGATCCGTCAGGTGAATGCGCTGAGCCATTATACTGATTGGACCATTGGTCACGTCCATTCCGGCGCGTTGGGCTGGGTCGCCTTCATCTGCTTCGGCACGCTCTATTATATGGTGCCGAACCTGTGGAATAAGGTCGATATCTACTCGAAGCGCCTCGCCTCCTGGCACTTCTGGACCGCGACGCTCGGCATTGTGCTCTACATCACCTCCATGTGGGTGTCGGGGATCATGCAAGGCCTGATGTGGCGGGCCTACGACCAGCTCGGCTTCTTGCAATATTCCTTCATCGAATCCGTTCAGGCGATGCATCCGTTCTACGTGATCCGCGCCTTGGGTGGGGTTCTGTTCCTCGTGGGCTCCCTGATTATGGTCTACAACCTGTGGATGACCATCTATCACGGCGAAGCGGTTCAGCCGGTCGGCAAAAAAGGCCGCCGTGAAGGCGGAGGCATAATCATGGGCTTCAAACACGAATATATCGAAAAGAACGCCCTGCTAATGCTGGTGCTGATTCTGCCGACGGTTGCGGTGGGGGGGCTGGTCGAAATCGTTCCGCTCTTCACCATCGAAACGACGATTGAAAAGGTCGACGGCGTGCGCCCCTATACGCCGCTGGAACTGGCAGGCCGGAATATCTACGTCCGCGAGGGTTGCTACCTCTGCCATAGTCAGCAGATCCGTCCGTTCCGCGACGAAGCCGAACGCTACGGCCATTATTCGATCGCCGCCGAAAGCAAATACGATCACCCGTTCCAATGGGGCTCCAAGCGCACCGGGCCGGATCTGGCGCGCGTCGGCGGGAAATATTCGAACGATTGGCACGTCGCCCATCTGGCGAACCCGCAGGCCATCGTTCCGGGTTCGGTTATGCCGACCTATGCCTTCTTGGCTGAGAAGAAGGTCGATATGGCCGATCCGGCGGGGCATCTGATCGCCAATCGCCGGGTTGGTGTGCCGTATAGCGACGATCAAATCGCGCAAGCCGCGAAGGATTTGGCCGATCAAGCCAATCCCGACGCCGATACGGGCGCGCTGCTGAAGCGCTATCCGAAGGCCGTCGTCGGCGATTTCGACGGGAACCCCGCCAAGCTCACCGAGATGGATGCGCTGGTCGCCTATCTCCAGATGCTCGGCACTTTGGTCGATTTCAACGGACTCACGCTGAAAGATCTCCAGCAATAGGGGGGCATCATGGATTTGGTCACGCTGTACATGACGGTCCGCTCCTATTGGATCGTTTGGGTCATGCTGTTGTTCGTCGGGATGATTGTCTGGGTGTATTGGCCGAAGCGCCGCGCGGCGATGGACGCCCATGCCCGCATTCCCCTCGACGATGATGCTTAAGGATTACGGTCATGCCGACGAAAATCGAAAAGGATGCCGTTACCGGCACCGATACGACCGGCCACGAGTGGGACGGGATTAAGGAACTCAATACGCCGCTGCCGAAATGGTGGCTCTATACGATGTATGTCACCATCGTCTGGGCCTTCATTCATA
>NZ_LAJY01000108.1 GCF_000963705.1 Elstera litoralis
AAGGCGGCGGCTTCGGCGACGGCCAAGCGTTGCGCGGGGGGGGCGTTGGGCGCTTCGGCGAGTAGGGCCAAGGCGGCACCCCCGGTTCCCGGCACGGTTTCGAGACCGGGCAGCAGCAGCCCCTGTGCGCGCAGGACGGCGGCGGCAGGAATCGAGACCGGCTGCTGCTGGGGCCAGGGGAAATCGGCCCAGGGCTTGCCGCTGCCCAATCGATCGGCCAGCGCCGTCAGAACCGGGTTCAGCGCGGTTTGATCGCGTATTTGCTTCAGCAGTGCCGCCGCCTCTTTCGGTTGCTCGCGCAGCAGCAGGCAGGCAAGGCGGATGCTGAGCCAGAACCCATCCTCTACGCCCTGCCGCTGAGCGTGGCGGGCACAGGCGTCGGCTTCCTGCCCGGCGGTGAAGGCGCGCAAAACTTGGGCGCGGGTTAGATCCTCCTGGGCCAGTCGCCGAGCGGGCACGCGCGCCAGAATCGCATCGACCGCCGCGCCCTCGCCCCACTGAGTGAGGGCAATCAGCCGCGCGCCGAGCAACGCCCCGGCGTCACTGGCCTGGATGGGGGGACCGGCGGGCAGATCGGCTTCCAGAATCAGTAAGCGTTTGGCGAGGCTGCGCAGCGTCGCCGACGACAGATCGCGCGGCAGCCGCTGGAGAAACTGCGCGACGGTGGCCCGGCTGGTCTCTTGCCACAGATCGGGCGGCAGCGGCGGCGGGCCGCTGGGATCGGTCGGGCTCGGCAGGCCGATGGCGTCGAGATCGGCAGGTGGCAAGGTCACTGCCACCGCCCCGCCCGGCGCGGCGGCAAGCCCGAGCAGCAGAAGCCCTGTCGCTACCCGGTGCAGCGACGGGCTACTTCGCCAGCTTATCATTCGCAATTTGTTTTTCGATTGGGGTTTTCGGGGCCGGAACCGAGACCGTTGCAAACAAAACAAAAAGTGCCGATCAAGCTAAAACCACCAATCCGCCGAGGATCAACCCGAGCCGCGCCATTTTTTTTACCCTCCGTCCTAATCCTCGCCCCAGGCTTTTGCTTAGGAGGACGAGGCGACGTTCTATGTATCATAAAACCATGCGGGCTTGTTCGCCCGCCGCGTCCCGCGCATAGTGGGGCAAGCGCTAGATTCCCGCAATGCGAAGACGAACCTTGAATGTCCCACTCTGCCGAGCCTGACCCGTCCTCTTCTGTTGCTGCGAGCTTCAAACCATCGCGGACGGTTGTGCTGGTCGGGCTGATGGGATCGGGGAAATCCTCCGTTGGCCGCAAGTTAGCGCATCGTTTGGCCCTGCCGTTCCGCGACGCCGATATTGAAATCGAGCATGCCGCCGGGCTTAGCATTCCTGAGATTTTCGCCACCCACGGCGAGGCCTATTTCCGCGACGGCGAGCGCCGGGTGATCGCGCGCTTGCTGGACGAGCCCGTGCATATTCTGGCAACCGGCGGCGGGGCCTTCATGGATGGGCGCACGCGGGCTGCGATTGCCGCCAAGGGTATTTCGATTTGGCTGCGCGTCGAGCTGGATGAATTGGTCCGCCGCACCGCCCGCCGCCATCATCGCCCGCTGCTGAACCAGGGCGAGCCGCGCCAGATTCTCGCCGGGCTGATGGAGCTGCGCTACCCGGTCTATGCCGGGGCCGATATCATTGTCGATGGCGGCGCGGGCGATGTCGATGAAATGGTCGACCGCGTGCTGGCGGCCCTGATGGCTTATGCTCCTGCCGCCGACGCGGCCACAGCTCACAATGAGTGATTCGATGACGATTCTTGCTCCCGCTCTTGACGAGCCCGTCCGCCTGTCCGTTGCCCTGGGCGACCGCGCTTATCCGATCCTGATCGGCTCCGGTCTGTTGGAGCGCGCGGGCACCTGGATTGCGCCGCTGCTGAAGGGCCGCACGCGCGTGGTGGCGATTACCGATAGCAATGTCGGCCCGCTGCACCTGCCGCGCCTCGTCGCCGGGCTCAGCGCGGCGGGCATCACGGTCGAGAGTGTCACGGTTCCGGCAGGCGAGGGCAGCAAAAGCTGGGACGGGATCGCCACACTGGTGGATCGGTTGCTGGAATTGCGGGTGGATCGGGGCACGCTCCTGTTGGCTTTGGGCGGCGGGGTGATCGGCGATTTGGTCGGGTTTGCCGCCTCGATCACGATGCGCGGGGTCGATTTCGTCCAGATCCCGACGACGCTACTGGCCCAGGTCGATAGCTCCGTCGGCGGCAAGACCGGGATCAATACCAAGGCGGGCAAGAATCTGGTCGGAACCTTCTACCAGCCGCGTCTGGTGCTGGCCGATCTCGACTGTCTCGCCACGCTTCCTGTGCGCGAGCGCCGGTCGGGCTATGCCGAAATCGTCAAACATTGCGTTATCAGCGACGCCGATATGTTCGCTTGGGCTCGACGCCGGGGGCGGGCAGGCGGTGATTGCGGGCGATAAGGCGGCCCTGGCGCGGGCGGTGAAACATTCCTGCGAGACCAAAGCCGCGATTGTGGCCGCCGACGAGCGCGAGGGCGGGCAGCGCGCGCTGCTCAATTTCGGCCATACTTTCGGTCACGCGCTCGAAGCCGAAACCGGCTTTTCCGACCGGCTTTACCACGGCGAGGCGGTGGCCATCGGCATGGTGCAGGCGATGGACCTCTCGGTCAGCCTCGGGCTCTGTTCGGCGGCGGATCGGGCCCGGCTGGTGGGACATCTTACCGCCTGCGGCCTGCCCGTCGATCAAAGCGCCTGCGGTGGCCCGTTCGACCCGGCGCGGCTGGTGGCCCATATGCGTCTCGATAAGAAAGCCAAGGCCGGGGAACTCACCTTTGTCGTCTGCACCGGCCTCGGCTCGTCGGCGGTGCGCGACGGTGTGCCGGAAGATAGCGTCTTGCCGATTTTAACCGATCGGTAACATTTGCCCCTTGAAAGGGAGTCCTATTCGTCACAAGCTAAAAGAGAGAAGCGGAAGAATCCGCCCCAAGGGCCGTTGCCCTGTGACGATAGGAGGAGAGACCATGAAGCGCACCCTCGTACCGGGAATCGTTAGCGATACCCAGGCTTTTGCCCCCCTCACCCCGCAGCAGACAGTGCTGTCCGCCGCCGAAATGATGAGCGACCGCCGCATCGGCGCGGCGATGGTCGTGGAACACGGGCGGCTCGTGGGGATTTTCTCGGAACGCGATCTGCTCACCCGCGTCGTGGCGCAAGGCCGCAATCCAGAGACGACCAAAATCGCCGACGTGATGACGCTGGACCCGCACACGCTCCCCCCAGACGCCAGCCCGCGCGAGGCGTTGAAGATTATGGAAAAGGGCAAGTTCCGCCATTTGCCCATCGTCGACGGCGACCAGATCATCGCCATTATCTCGATCCGCGACCTGTTCGCGGCGGTGAATGAGGAGTTGGCAAAAGATCTGGAGCAGCGCGACACCCTGCTGTTCGGCGCGGGGTATGGCGCCTAGCGGCGGGTTTAGGCCGGCAAACTGAAGCCAAAGCGCGCGGCTAAGGCGTGGTGCGGGGGCGTGTTGACGAAAGCGGTCAGCGCCGTATCCACCGCCTGCCGCAGCGAGGCGTCGGTTTTGGCAAACGCGAATCCCCCGCGTTCGGGCGGTTTTTCGGTGCTCGGAACCTCAACCACCGTCAAATAGGGGTCGGGATTGAGTGCCAGATGCCCCCGGTGCGCCAGGGCCACGCTGGCATAGGCGTCGATTGTACCCGCCCGCACGGCATGGGCGGCGGCCTCATAGGTGTTGAACAGGCTAATCCGGTCGTTGGGCACGCCCAGGCGGCGCGCGGTTTGGTGCTGAACCTGATCTTGAATGATTCCCAAGCGCCGCGTGGGCGACTGCGCAAGGGACGTATAGCCGTGAATATCGGCGGCGGTCTCCGACCGAATCAGCAGCCCGTCGGGGAGTTCCCAGATCGGTCGGCTGAAATCGACGCGCTCCCGCCGTGCCTCGGTGATGAACAGGCCAGTCGTCATCGCCCAACGCCCATCGGTCAGCCCGTCGAGCAGTTCGGAAAATTCGGTTTCGATGAATTGGATCGACGGCACGCCGAGGTTCGGCAAAAGATGGCGGGCGATTTCCACATCATATCCGGTCACGCGGCCCTCGGCATCGCGGTAGCAGAACGGCGGCTCGATGAGATAGGCGAAGCGAAGGGGTTGCGGCGACACGGGCGGCACTCCGACACGGAGGGAAGGGCACAGGCCTGCGGCGAGGCGTGCGGTTCCAACGTTTATACGCTAAACTCCAGCCATGTATGATGATGTCGTCGATCTGCGCGATTTTTACGCCAGCCGCCTGGGCCAGGCGACGCGGCGGATTCTGGTGCGGCGGATGCAGGAGTTCTGGCCGGATGTCGCCGGGCAAAATGTGCTCGGCCTCGGGTTCGCCACGCCCTACTTGCGCAGTTTTTCGCGATGAAACCGAGCGCACGATTGCGCTGATGCCCGCCGCCCAAGGCGTGATGCGCTGGCCGCCCGATGGCGCCAATCTGGTGGCGCTCTCCGACGATGACGATCTGCCGCTGCCCGATGAATCGGTGGACCGAGTGCTATTGGTTCATGCCCTAGAGCGGACCGAGCAACTGCGCCCGATGCTGCGCGAAATCTGGCGGGTGATGCGCGGCAGCGGGCGCTTGTTGATCGTCGTGCCCAACCGGCGCGGCATCTGGGCGCGGCTCGACCGGACCCCTTTCGGTGCGGGCTCGCCCTATTCGTCGGGGCAAGTATCGCGGCTGTTGCGCGATAATCTGTTCACCCCCGAACGGCACACGCTGGCGCTCTCGCTGCCCCCCTCGAACAGCCGGATGATGCTGCGCTTGGCCCCCGCCTTCGAGGCCTTCGGCCAGCGCTGGTTTCCCAGTTTTTCCGGCGTCATTCTGGTCGAAGCCTCGAAGCAACTCTATGCCATTCCGCCGCTGCGCAAAGCCGCCAAGCAACGCGGCACGCTCCTCCCCGCCTTCCCGCAGATCGCGCCGCAGCGCCGGGAAGATGACACGGAAACTGCTGGACCCATCTAGTTTCTAGTGTAACTATCTCTCAAAACCCTGTTCGGGAGAAAGTTCATGCAGACCCAGAGCGAAGCCGCGTTTAGCGCCGCCAATCCCCATCGCCCTCCCTCCGAGCGCGACGATTTCACCATTACCCAGGCGTGGGACCAATATACGCCCGAAGAGCACGACCGCTGGCGACGGCTGTTCGAACGCCAAGCCGATATTCTGAAGGGCCGCGCGGCACCAGAGTTTCTGGCGGGTCTCGATGCGCTGGCGATTGCCGCCGAGGGCATTCCCGATTTCCGCCGCTTGAACGACGAGTTGGGGCGGCGCACCGGCTGGCAGATCGTCGCCGTGCCGGGGTTGGTGCCGGAGCCGATTTTCTTCGAGCATCTCGCCAACCGGAGGTTCCCCTCCACCTGCTTTATCCGGAGCGAAGATCAGTTCGACTATATCCAGGAACCGGATGTCTTCCACGATGTTTTCGGCCACGTCCCGCTGCTGTCGAACCCGATGTTCGCCGATTATATGCAGGCCTATGGCGAGGGCGGCCTGAAAGCCCTACGCCTCGGCACCCTCGATAACCTCGCCCGGCTCTACTGGTATACGGTCGAATTCGGCCTGATTAACACGCCCGACGGTCTGCGCATCTACGGCGCGGGCATCGTTTCCAGCGAAGGTGAAAGCCGCTTTGCCCTCGAAAGCCCCGAACCCAACCGCCTCGGCTTCGACGTGCTGCGCCTGCTGCGCACCCGCTACCGTATCGATGATTTCCAGGAAACCTACTTCGTTATCGACAGCTACGAGCAGCTCTTCAAAGCCACCCTGCCCGATTTCACGCCCCATTACGCCGCGCTGAAAACGCTGGACGAGCTGGAGCCGGGCGCAGTGCTGGAGATTGATACAATCATCACGCGCGGCACGGGGCGGGTGAAGCGGCATTGAGTAGGGTCTTGGGGGCGCTGCCCCCAAACCCCGGCCCAAGGGCGACCGCGCCCTTGGGGAACGCGGTTCTCTTGAAAGAAATCTGGATTGTTAAGGGCCAGTCGACCCTTAACGCGGGTTTAGGGCGCGCCCCTAAATCATTCTCCACCACCCGCAACATGCCCGCCAACACCGCGCCCGGCTGGTCGCGGTGGGGGGAGTGGCCGCAGTTGGGGAGAACCAGCGGCTCTACCGGGCCGGAGACGCCCGCGACGATGGCCTCCACCTGTTTCAGCGTGCCGTATTCGTCGCTCTCGCCTTGGATGACGAGCAGCGGGCAGCGGATGGCGGGGAGAAGGTGCGTAATATTCCAGGTCCGAAACCCCGGCTCCTGCCAGGTGCGGCACCAACCCCAGAAGGCGCCATCGACATTGTCGCCGTGGAGGCGCTTCAAGCGGGTGCGGAAATCGCCGTCGAGGAAGGCGTCTTGGGCGGCGCGGATGCCGGTCAGGCTTTCTTCCTCGTTGAACACATGGGCGGCGAGGGTGACGGCTCCGGCGATGCGGTCCGGAAAGCGCGCGGCGGCGATAAGGGCAATCGTGCCGCCGTCCGAGTGGCCGAAGAGATGAACGCGTCCGAGCCCGAAGGTGTCGAGCAGCGGGATCAGGAAGGTTTCGGCCTCGCGCGTGTGGTAATCCAAGGGGCGCGGCAGGGTGAGGGGACTGGAATTGCCGTAGCCTTCGCGCGAATAGACCAGCACGCCGCAGCCGGTGGCGTCGCGGATTTGCTCCGGCAGGTCGCGCCAAATGGCGATACAGCCTAGCCCCTCATGGAGCATCACCACCGGCGGGGCTCGGGCCGATGGGCGGGCGGCAGCCAGCGGTAGTCCAAGCTGGCCCCGGCGAGGGAAATCAGCCTTCGGTTGGCGTATCACGGGGCAGCAGGCGCATCGGCGAGCCAATCTTCAATCAGGCGGCGGGCGATGGAATCGGGGCGTGGGGCGACGTGTTGGGCGATCTCGGGGTCGAGGAGTTCGCTGCGGGTGAACCAGCGCGCGCTTTCGATTTCGCTGGGATCAACGGTGATATCGAAACTCAACGCCTGCGCCCGGAAGCCGACCATCAGCGACGAGGGAAACGGCCAGGGCTGCGAGGCGCGGTAGAGAACCTCGCCAACGCGCACGCCCACTTCCTCCCACACTTCCCGGCGCACGGCCTCTTCCAGGCTTTCGCCCGGCTCGACGAAGCCTGCGAGGGTGGACATCATCCCCGGCGTCCACGCCGCTTGCCGCCCGAGCAAAATGCGCGGCTCCGGCCCGGTTTCGTCCGTCACCAGCATAATCACGGCGGGGTCGGTGCGCGGGAAATGCGGCGTGCCGCAGGTGGCGCTGGTGCAGCGGCGCACATGGCCGCCCTCGGCGCTCACCGTTGGCGATCCGCAAACGCCGCAGAATTGCGTGCGCTGGTGCCAATAGGCCATGCCGCGCCCATAGGCGAGGCGGGCGGCGAGGCGGGCTTCCAGGGCGGGGCCATAGCGGCGCAAATCGGCCCATTCGGCGCTTTGGGTTTCGGCGAAACGCAGGGCTTCGGCCTCGTCCCAATCCGAGAGGTCCAGCGCGAAAATCTGGCGGTCGTCGTGGCGGCCCAGCAGCACTGTGGGGGCGCGGTCGAAGCGTTCCAGCAGTAACGCTTGCCCGTCGATGAACAGGCTTTTGCCCTGCCAATAAAGTTGCCAATGGGCGGCGGCCTCGCGCCAGCTTTCGCCGGAAAACCCATCGAACGCCTTGCGGTCCAAAGGATCGCGCACAAGGCCGGAATCGCTGTAAAACAGCGGCTTAGTCGAAAAATCGGGCATGGTGGCGGCAGTGTGGCCCGAAGTTCGGGTTCGCGCAACCACCGCGCCCGCCACACCCCCCTTGCGTTTGCCGCCTGAACCGACGATATACAGCCTCGGGAGGTTGGCCATGGGCGATGCCCTCGCTAACCCGGTCAGGTCCGGAAGGAAGCAGCCGTAACGAGTTTCGTATCGGGTCGTGCCGCCAGCCTCCCACCTTTTCTGAAAAGCCTCATCTGAGTTCGCGCGTGGGTCAGTCGCCTCCTCTTACGCCGATGTCGGCGGCCCAGCGGGTCGAACAGGCATTGGGCTACCTTGAAGGGCGCTGGAAGCTGGTGATTCTCTTCCAGCTTTTCGGCGGCAAGGTGCTACGCTTTTCCGAGTTGGAGCGCGCGATCCCGGCGATTTCCCAAAAAATGCTGACCCAGCAACTGCGGCAGATGGAGCAGGACGGCATGGTCCGGCGCATCGTCTATCCAGAGGTTCCGCCCAGGGTGGAATATTGTCTAACCGACTGGGGCCAGGCGCTCTGCCCCACGCTCGATTCGCTGCTCACCTGGGCGGAAGGGCGCGATTTAGCCGCTAAGCCGTCGGAATAGTGCCGCCGTCGATCACATATTCCGCCCCGGTAATGGCGCTCGCCTGGGGCGAGACCAGAAAGGCGATGAGGTTCGCCACTTCCGCCGGGGTGGCCGGTCGGCCTAGGGGAATTCCGCCGAGGGACGCCATCAGCCCGGCCTCGGCGGCGGCATAATCGGTGCCGTTCGCCTGGGCGAGCCGGGTGACGAGGGCAACGGAGGCTTCCGTCGCAACCCACCCCGGCGCAACCCGCACGACGCGAACCCCTTTCAGGCCAAGCTCCTTGGAGAGTCCCTTGCTATAGGTCGACAGGGCGGCTTTCGCGGCGGCGTAAGCGAGCGTTGCTTCCGGGAGCGGCAGTTGCCGTTGGATGGAGGTAACGTGCAGGATAACGCCGGAGCCCTGAGCGATCATCCCAGGGGCGAGCGCCCGGTCGAGCCGCGCGGCGGAAAACAGGTTCTGCTGAAGCGCCGTTTCCCAGGCCGGGTCGTCCAACGCCGCAAAGCCGCCACCGGGCGCGGTCGAACCGCCGACGCAGTGAATGAGGATGTCGAGGCCGCCCAGTCGCGCGTTTACCGCCTCGGCCACAGCGGCGCAACCTTCGGGCGTTGATACATCAGCGGCGATGGTGAGGGGCAAGTCGGCGTGTGCGGCGGGCGCCGTGCGGGCCGTCGTCAAAACCCGCGCCCCGGCGGCCTGGAGCTTGGCGACAACCGCCGCCCCGATGCCTTTCGTGCCGCCCGTCACTAAAATGCGCTGACCGCTGACGCTCAAATCGGTTCCCATTAGGCAATCTCCAGCGCGGTAATGCGATCATTCTGCACGGCGAAGGTGAAGTGAAGCGTGATCGGGCTATTCGGAAAATCGCCCGCAACCTCGGCGGCAACGCGGGTTTTCCCGTCGGCGTCGGTCGCGCTGAGTGGGGTGACGATGGGGCGATATTTTTGCTGCGCGGCCTGCCACCAAGCGGCAATAGCGGCGGGGCCGACGTAAGCGTGAGCTTCGTCGACAACAATAGCATCGATTGAGAAAATCTCAGATATCTGACCAGGTATTTCGGCTGAAAAATAGGAAGTCAGCAGATTATTTAACGTTATCTTGGGCATCATCTTACCTTTCACGTGCTTGAATTGAAGCGCTCCTTGTTTTGGTAAGATGTTTGTTTTCTTGGGGTCGCGCAAGAACCGACGAATAAGTAAGGGGCTTACTTTTTTGTACGTATCCCGCGGTAAAAATCGGTTCGCACCTGGTTGGGTGGCTTGCCTTCAATCTTAGAGTGATTGCGTGATTTGACTCCGCAGATTGCGGAGGTTATCTTTTTG
>NZ_LAJY01000109.1 GCF_000963705.1 Elstera litoralis
GACGCTGGCAATGCAGATCGCGCGGATGCAGCGGCCCGAGGCGCGGCACTGGCGCAGCAAGCTGATGGAGGCTGGGACGGCGCTGCTGCTCACCGCGCGCTACGGGCGGGACGAGTTGCTGCGTCATTATCTGCGCCTCGTGCCTTACGGCAACGGTAGCCACGGCATCGCCCATGCCGCGCGCTGGTATTTCGATAAGCCGGTGGAAGACCTCAGTTGGGCCGAAATCGCCTTTCTTGCTGCCCTGCCGCAAGCGCCCGCGCGGCTTAATCCGTTACGCGCCGAGGGGTTGCCGCGCGCACTCGCCCGCGCTGGCCGATTGCTCGGGCGGCTCGAAGCACGCGGGGTGCTCAGCAATGGCGAACGGCTGATGGCGGTAGAACAGTTGCGCCGCCTCGCCCTCACCCCGCCCGCGCGCCGCCCGGAAAGCCTGCACGCGGTGCTTCGGTTGCACGATCGTTTGGTCCAGACCGGCTGGCGGCCTGCGGGCAGCGACGGGCGCGTGCAAACAACGCTGGATCGCGGGTTGCAGCGCGAGGCCGAACGGCTGTTAGTGAAGCATATTGCCGAGTGGCGCGGGGCTGAGGCCGAACAGGCGGCGGCCCTGATCGTCGATCGGCGCACGCTGGCCGTGCGCGCGGCGGTGGGGTCGGCGGGGTTTTTTGGTACGCCGAGCGGCGCTTTCGATTTTACCCGCAGCCTGCGCTCGCCGGGCAGTACCTTGAAACCGTTCTTGTTTGCGCTGGCCTTGGAGCGGGGGATTCTCGCGCCCGATCAGGTGATGGCCGACGCGCCCGAAGATGCCTTGGGCATTGCTAATGCCGATGGGCAGTTTCTTGGCCCGCTGCTGCCCCGGCAGGCGCTGGCCAATTCGCGCAACATTCCCGCGACCAATCTGCTGCGCGGCCTTGGCTTCGAGCCGACCTATCGGTTCTTGGAAGATTTGGGGCTGCACCATCTCGCAATCCCGGCGCAGCATTTCGGCCTGTCGATGGCGATTGGCGGGCTGCCGACCCGGCTCGATTGGCTCGTGCAAGCCTATGGCGTGCTCGCCAATGATGGGATGTTTCAGCCCCTGCACTGGTATGCGGGCGAACCGGGCGAGGCCCCGCGCCGCCTAGTGTCCACCACCAGCGCCCGGCTGGTGACGGGGTTTCTGGCCGATCCGCTGGCGCGTCTGCCCAGTTTTCCGCGCAATGGGCCGACCGATTACCCCTTTCCGGTCGCCGTGAAAACCGGCACGTCGCAAGCCTATCGCGACGCCTGGACCGTGGCCTATTCCGACGATTATTTGATCGGCGTTTGGGTGGGCCGTGCCGATGCAGCGCCAATGCGGCAGGTGACGGGCGTTGGCGCGGCGGCCCCCTTGGCGCGCAGTCTGATGCTGCTCGCGCATCGTGCCACGGCAGGCGATATGCTTGATGCCGATTTCCCCGCGCCCGAAGGATACGAACGCATCAGCCTGTGTAGCTTTACCGGCCAACCCGCCGCCCAGGCCGAAACCACCGCCGGATGCGGGCCGGTCTTACGCGAGTGGCTGCTACCGGACCGTCCGCGCCAATCCGCGCCATCGCTACCACCAATGTTGGCGGCGCTGCGCGTGGCTGAGCAACCGATCTCCCTCACCATCACCGCGCCCAAGAATAATCTGCGGTTGTGGCGCAATCCGGAAGTTCCGGAGGGGGCGAACCGGCTGACCTTGAAAATGGTAGCCGATCCGCCCGTAGCCGAGGTCGTTTGGTATGCGAATGGCGTCGCCCAGCAGGTCAGCCCGCCGGACGCGCCCTTCTATTGGCCGATCCAACCGGGGCGTCACGAGTTTCAGGTTCGCTTGCCGCAACGCCCCGAAACCTCGGCCCCGGTCAAGATCGTGGTGGAATAGCGGACTACCCCGCCCGCAGGCTTTTCGCTGCCGCCACCATCTGTTCGAGCGCGGGTTTGACCTCCTCCCAGCGGCGGGTTTTTAGGCCGCAGTCGGGGTTGACCCAAAGCTGATCGGGTGGCAGATGGGCGCGGGCTTTGTCGAGCAGCGCGACCATATCGGCTTTGGTGGGCACGCGCGGCGAGTGGATATCATAGACGCCCGGCCCGATGTCATTGGGGTACTGGAAGCCGGTGAAAGCGTCGAGCAATTCCATCTTGGACCGCGAGGTTTCGATGGAAATGACATCGGCATCCATCGCCGCAATCGCGCCGATGATATCGTTGAACTCCGAGTAGCACATATGGGTATGAATCTGCGTGGCGTCGCTGACGCCGGAGGCCGAGAGCCGGAAGCATTCGGTGGCCCAGGTAAGATAGGCCTCCCACTCCGCCCGGCGCAGGGGCAGCCCTTCGCGGAACGCCGGCTCGTCGATTTGAATAATGCCAATCCCGGCGGCCTCCAAATCACTCACTTCATCGCGCAACGCGAGGGCGATTTGACGGCAGACCGTTTCGCGCGGCACGTCGTCGCGCACGAAGGACCAACCGAGCATCGTCACCGGCCCCGTCAGCATGCCTTTTACGGGACGGTCGGTGAGCGATTGCGCGTAGGACGCCCAGACCACCGTCATTGGCTTCAAGCGGGCCACATCCCCATAGAGAATCGGCGGACGAACGTAGCGGGAGCCGTAGCTTTGCACCCAACCGGCTTGGGTAAAGGCATAGCCGGAAAGCTGTTCGCCGAAATATTGCACCATATCATTCCGCTCGAACTCGCCATGCACCAGCACGTCGAGGTCGATTTCCTCCTGCCAGCGGATTGCCTGTTCGGTCTCCTGTTTGAGGAAAGCCTCATACTCGGTCGCTGAAAGCGCGCCTTTACTCGCGTGGGAGCGGGCCTTGCGGACGGCTTCGGTCTGCGGGAAGGAGCCGATGGTCGTGGTCGGGAAGGGCGGCAGCTTTAGCTTCGCCTGCTGAAGCACGCGCCGGTCGGCGAAAGGCCGGTAGCGCTGTGCCCAGGCGGGAACCACGCGCCCAAGCCGCGCGCGCACCTCCGGATTATGCAATCGGGGGGAGTTTTTCCGCGCGGCATAGGCCGCACTGGCCGCCGCGAGATCGGCGGCGACCGCATCCCGGCCTTCGGTGAGGGCACAGCGTAGAACCGCGAGCTCATCAAGCTTCTGCACCGCAAAGGCGAGCCACGAGCGCAGATCGGCGTCCAAATCGCGTTCCTGCGTCACGTCGATGGGGACATGCAGCAGCGAGCAGGAGGGCGCGAGGATCAGCTTTTCCGCGCCCCAAGCAGCGACAATAGGCGCGATTTGGCTCAGCAAACCGTCCAGATCGGCGCGCCATACGTTGCGCCCGTCGATCACGCCGAGGGACAGCGTGAGGTGTTTCGGGGCCTCGGCCAGCACGCGCGGCAGATCGGCGGCCCCGCGCACCAAATCGAAATGCAGGCCGGCGACCGGAAGGGTTAGCGCCGTGGTCAGATTATCCGCCATCGGGCCGAAATAGCTCGTCACCAGCAGCTTCAGCTTCGGTTCGGCGTCCGTGAGTGCAGCATAGGCGTGGTGCAGGGCGGCGCGGGTGGCGTCATCGAGATCGAGGGCGAGGCAAGGCTCATCCATCTGCACCCAGTCGGCCCCAACCGCGTGCAGGCGGGCGAGCAGATCGGCATAGACGGGCACAAGCCGGTCGAGCAGCGCCCAGGGGTCGAAACCGGCATCGGGCGATTTGGCGAGCCGCAGGAACGTCACCGGCCCCAGCAGGACGGGGCGGGTGTGGATGCCTAAGGCCTGGGCCTCCAGAAACTCGGCAACGGGCTTGGTCGACGCCAGTTGGAATTGCTGATCTTTGCCCAGTTCCGGCACGATGAAATGATAATTGGTATCGAACCATTTCGTCATTTCCTGGGCGGCAAGGCCGGTGCCGGGCACGCCGCGCGCCAGGGCAAAATAGGTTTCCGCCGTTACCGGCCCGCCGGTCCACCCGTAGCGATCGGGGATCGCGCCGACGAGGACGCTGGTATCCAGCACGTGATCGTAGAGGGAGAAATCATTGCTGGGGATATGATCGACCCCCGCGTGCTGCTGCTGCCGCCAGTTTTCGGCGCGCAGGCGGGCGGCGGTTGCCTCCAGATCGTCGAGGCTGGATTTGCCCGACCAAAAAGCTTCGAGCGCGTGTTTCAAGTCGCGGCGTTGGCCGATGCGCGGCACACCTAGGGTGCCGATCGGAATGGTAAGCTTAGACATTGGCAAATACCCCATAAAGATGGGGCAAAGGCCATAGCGGACGCGATTGCACCAGGCCCGGTTTGCCAAGCCTGCTGCGCAAGCGACACACCGGGACACCCCGCCCGTGGACGTTATCTGTCATGGCAGGTCTCCTGGCTCGCGGGTCACGGCGCGCAATCCTGTCTTCCCAAAGCCTAAGCCTCAGTGACGTGGGTGGATTGCGCGCTCGCCGCGCACAGTTGCGGGGGCAGCTCCGGCTTTGGTGGGGGTGAGCCCCAATCCGCACCGGATTCCCTCTTAGCCCAAAGCCGCATGCGGCGACCTTGGGAACCATAACGCCCCAAATCTGCGGCAGACAGCAACGTTTGTCAATATAAGGATTTGTTTATATCGTTATGCGATGTTGAGGGCCTACATCACCGCGCCGAGGTGCCACGGCACGAACTCATTATCGCCCATGCCGTGCTCTTCCGAGCGTGTTGGCGCGCCGGAGGCGGTGTCGAGCATCAGTTGAAACAGGGCGGCCCCCGCGTCGGCGACGCTTTGGCCCTCGTCTAGGATCGTTCCGCCGTTGAAATCCATATCCATCGCCATGCGTTTGAACAGGCCGCTATTGGTAGCGAGCTTCAGCGACGGCGTCGGCTTGCAGCCGTAGGTCGAGCCGCGCCCAGTGGTGAAGCAGATCAGCGTCGCCCCGCCCGCCACTTGCCCGGTCGCCGAAACCGGATCATAGCCGGGGGTATCCATGAACACGAGGCCGCTGGTCGTAACGGGATCGGCATAGCCGACCACATCCATCAGGCCGCTGCTGCCTGCCTTGGCGACTGCGCCTAAGGATTTCTCCAAGATCGTCGTGATCCCGCCCGCCTTATTGCCGGGGGAGGGGTTGTTGTTCATATCGCCCTTGTGCTGGCGCGTATATTCCTCCCACCAGCGGATGCGAGCGAGCAGCTTTTCGGCCACCTCCGGCGATGCGGCGCGGGCCGTGAGGAGATGTTCGGCCCCGTAAATCTCCGGGGTTTCGGAGAGAATCGCTGTCCCGCCCTGGCGCACGAGCCGATCGACCGCCGCGCCTAAAGCTGGGTTCGCGGTAATCCCCGAATAACCGTCCGACCCGCCGCATTGCAGCCCGATCGTTAGGTGCCGGGCGGAAACCGGCGTGCGGCGCACGTTATTGGCCAGCGGCAGCATCGTTTTAATGAGGGCGATCCCCTGATCGACCGTCTCGCGCGTGCCGCCTTCCCCCTGAATAGTCAGGCTGGCGACCAAGCCAGAGGGGCGCGCGGCGAGGCTTTCGGCCAAGGGGGCGATCTGATTGACCTCGCAGCCGAGCCCAATCAGCAGAACCCCGGCAAAATTCGGATGATCGGCATAACCGCGCAACGTGCGCTGGAGGATCTCAATGCCCTCGCCGGTGCCGCTCATGCCGCAGCCGCTGCTATGGGTAATGGCGACGATTCCGTCTACATTCGGGTAATCGGCCAGGGCCGCGCCTTTGAAGGCCTCGGCGATATAGCGGCAGACGGTGGCCGAACAATTCACGCTCGCGATAATGCCGATGTAATTGCGCGTGCCAACCTTGCCCGACGCGCGCACAATCCCTTGAAACTGCGCGCCCTCGGCGGGTTCCGTGGGGCGATAGGCGCTGCCGATGGCCTCCTCAAGCCGCATATCGCCCATCGTGAGATTATGCATATGGACATGGTCGCCGGGGGCAATCGCCTGGGTAGCAATGCCGATGACCTGCCCGTATTTCAACACGGGCGCTCCCTGAGCAATCGGCGTCACCGCCAGCTTATGCCCGCTTGGAATGGCAACCGTGGCCACCCCGGTAAACCCCTCGACGGTAAAAGCAGTTCCTGCCGCAATATCGCGCGTCGCAACGGCAACCGAATCGGCGGGGTTTAGCAGAATGAGGGCAGGGGCGGTCATGGGGGCCTCCTCAGGCGAGCGTATTTAGAGCGGCGCGCAGGCGGGATTGCGGCAGGGCGAGGCCGTGGGCTTCCGCCTGGGCCACAATCGGGGCGAGGCGGCGTTGCTTCTTGTCTCGATGGTTTTGGGCGATGTCGGCAAGGCGGTGATCGAGGAAGGGGTTCAAGAACCGGTCGCGCACCTTGGCACAATAGGCGACGGCAAGCTCGCCTTCGCCCGCTGCTGCGAAAACCGGGAGCACCTCGTCCTGCCAAAGCGCGTCGAGATCGGCGCTGATCGCGGGAGTGTTCATCGCCTGATAGACCGTTTCATCGGCGCGGCGTCCCTGGCGCAGCCAGCCTTCAGCAAGATAGGTATGGCCGAGGTTGAGCAGATGCAGCTTGAGCCGTTCAACCTGACCAAGATCATCGACCAACTCGATGGCCGGATGCGTGCAGGGCAGGGTGAGCCCGTCTTGCCGCTCAATCGCCCAGAGCGCATAGGGTTCTGCGACCGCGCCGACGGGCTGGATGGGTTCGGAGACGATCCGGTCCACCAGCGAATTCGCCCAGCGGCAGCCACTGGTAAGATAGTCTTGAAAGGCGGCGGGCAAGCCCCACTCGGCAGCGAGATCGCGCACGATTTTCTTGAGGTGATCGCCATTGCGGGAAATCAACTCGCAAGGAAAGAGCGAGATCGGCGCGGCCCCGGCCTGCCAACGGCGATGGAGCAATACCAAAAGCTTGGCCGGAAAGCTGCGCGGTGCCTCAGTCCCCGGTGCCAGAAGACTCGGCCCATCGGCGGGATCGAGCCGATAGCCGCTATCGCCGGTATTGGAGAGGATCACCTGAACCTCGCCCCCCATTAACCGGCACAGGTCCGGCCAGTCCCGTTGGGCTTGATAGGCGGCACGGATCGCGGTGCAGGTTTGCTGAGTATCCACGACTGCGCCCTTCAGGCGGCCCCGGACGCGCACCGGATAGCCCGCGCCGCTGGCGAGTGCGGCAATGCGGGCGGCGCTTTCCGGGTTCGCCGTCGTTTGCACCACGGCGACCGGGCCAAGGGCGTCGCCGCGCGCCAGCGCTTCCGAGATGAACAGATCGGCATGGGCCTGCAGAAAGCGGCTGGTGCCAAACTGGAGAATCGGCGTGGTCACGGGATCAGCACTCCACCAGGGCTTTCACCACTCCCGCCGCCGGGTTCAGCAGGTCGGCGAAGGTTTCGGGCATGCTCGCTAGAGTCAACCGATGGGTATTCAGCGCGGCGTCGGGCACTTTTCCCGCACGCATGGCGGCGAGCACCGTTTCGAAATCTTCCATCGTGGCATTGCGGCTACCCATCAGTGTCATTTCGCGCTTATGGAACTCCGGGTCGGAGAAGCTGATGTGACTGCTGACGATGGAGACCAGAACATAGGTGCCGCCGTGGGCGACGAACTGGAAGCCGCGCTCCATCGCCTTTGGATTGCCGGTGGCGTCGAACACCCGGTCGAAAAACACCCCTTCGGTGAGCGCCGAAAGCTGCGCCACATCCTCCGGCCCGATGGCAACGGTGGCGGCAACGGCCAAATGCCGCGCGCAGAAATCCAGCCGGTCCTGCCGGGTGTCGAGCATCGTCACGGTGGCCCCGCGCAGACTGGCGAAAAATAGCAACTGCCATGCCGATCGGCCCGGCCCCAACGACGAGAACCCGCTGCCCGGCTTCCACCTGCCCGCGCCGAACCGCGTGCGCGCCGATGGCGAGAAACTCCAGCATCGCCGCCTGATCGAGCGAAATCCCCTCGGCCTTATGCACGAATTCTTCCGGCAGGCTGAGGTATTCGGTAAAGGCCCCGTCGCGGTGAACGCCTAAGACTTGGATATTCTGGCAGCAGTTGGTTTTCCCCTGACGGCAGGCGTGACAGGTGCCGCAGGAGAGATAAGGCATGACGAAGGCGGGGTCGCCCGCTTGGAAACGGCTGCCGTCCGGCGCTTCTTCGATAATCCCAGAAAGCTCGTGCCCCATAACGCGCGGATACTGCAAATAGGGCTGATTGCCGGTGAAAATATGAAGATCGGTCCCGCAAACGCCGACGCGCTTGACCCGCAACAAAACTTCGCCCGCGCCCCGTACCGGCTTGGGTCGAGTTTCAGCGCGTAAAGTGCCGGGGGTTTCGCAGATGACGGTGAGCATGGTTTTCCTCGAAGGCTAGAATGCGTTAAAAAGGTCAGTCGGTATGGAAAACGGGCGCCATCATCGCCCAATGCTCGCCGGGCGCGCGGCTCGGCAAGGGGATTTGGCAGGGGCTACAGAAGCTCCACCAGCGTTGGGTTTCCGGATCGGCGGCAATGGCGGCCATATCGGCATCGAAATCGGTGCCGTGATATTCCCAATACCCGAACAGCAGATTCTCCGGCTCGCGCAGGAAGATCGTGTAGTTGCGGACATTGGATTGCGCGATCCGCGCCAGAACCTGCGGCCAAACGGCGGCGTGCAGGCGGCGGTATTCGTCAATCTTATCGGCGGCGATACCAATGACCATGCCCATGCGTTGCATCGGGACTCTCCTAAGCCAAGCAGTAGAAATTGCGGGCGGTGTCACCGAACACGGCGGTATGGGCTTCGGCAGGAATCAGGGCTTCGGCCATCGTCCGCCAACCGCGATAATCCCCCGCAAGGGTCAGCACCGGCCAGTCGCTGCCCCACATCAGCCGATCCGGCCCGAACAACTCGAACAAGGTGTCGGCATAGGGGTGAATAGTCTCAATCCCGGTCTGTGCCCCGGCTTCGGTGAGCAGGCCCGAGAGTTTGCAAAAGACGTTCGGCAGCGCGGCCAGTGCCGCCATATCGGCACGCCACCCCGGTGTGCCGCCGCGCGCGATGTCCGGCTTTGCGCCGTGGTCGATAACGATGGGCAGAGCCGGGAAGCGGCGGGCGAAGCGCAGAAGCGTGGGCAAATGCGGCGGCAGAGCGAGGGCGTCGAAAGCAAGGTTTTGCGGCCTGCATCGCCGCAATCGCGGGATTGAGCGCCGGATCGTCCAGCCAGTCGGCGGGCAGGCTTTGCAGCAGCGGACGCAGGCCCTTTAGTTTTGGATCGGCGCTCAGAATCGTGATTTGCGCGGGCGCGTCGGCGGCCTTGAGATCGACCCAGCCGACCACCCCCAAAATGAAGGAATGGCGCGCGGCGAGCCCCAACATAAATTCGGTATCGGCCAGCGACGGGAGCGACTGCACGAGGATCGTTC
Organism: Elstera litoralis; assembly: GCF_000963705.1. Classification (GTDB taxonomy): domain Bacteria; phylum Pseudomonadota; class Alphaproteobacteria; order Elsterales; family Elsteraceae; genus Elstera; species Elstera litoralis. The sequence goes on from NZ_LAJY01000109.1 coordinate 9,296, forward strand.
CGTCAATTCCGCTGTCCGTCAGCAAGGGCGCAAGATCGTCCGGCATGAAATCCCGATGGATGGCGGCCAACTCCGGCGGTGGCCAATCGCCGACCCGCGTTGCCAACTGCCAGAAATGCTGATGCCCGTCGATCCGCATGGCTTACGCGCCCGCTGGCGTGGGGGCGGCGGCGTCGATCAGGCCGCGCGCTGTGAGCGCCTGCCAGAAAGCGCCGGGAATCGCGCTGTTGAACCAGGCGATATTGGTTTCAAGCTGGCCCCGCGTGCGCGCGCCGGTCACGACACTAACGACGCCCGGATGGGCGAGCGGGAACTGAAGGGCGGCGGCGGGCAGGGCAACACCGAATTCCTGGCAGACTGCGGTCAGCGCCTCAACGCGCGCGATCATCGCAGGCGGCGCATCGGCGTAATTGAATTTACCGTTGCCAACCAAAAGGCCCGAGTTGAACACCCCGGCGGCGACGATGGCATTGCCCGCCTTCCGGCAGTTTTCGAGGAACGGTGAAAGGCTACTCTGTTCCAGCAGCGTATAGCGCCCGGCCAGCATGGTGCAGTCGAGATCGATTTCCTGCATCGCGTCCTGAACGACTTCCCACTCGTTCACCCCGAGGCCGATGGCATTGACGATGCCCGCCCGGCGCAGCGCATCGAGCGCGCGAAAGCCGCCGCCCTGGGTGAGTTGCTGCCAATGGTGATCGTGCTTCTCGCCGTGGGTGACGCGGCCAATATCGTGGACATAGAGAATATCGAGGCGGGCGATGCTGAGGCGCTGATAGGAATCCTCCACCGAGCGCATTATGGCATCGTAGGAATAATCATAGACCTGATGAAACGGCAGCGCCTCGGCCCAACCGTTAGTATCGGCCCCCGGCGCGCGCGCGCCGCCCGCGTTGGGGCGGATGAGGCGACCGACTTTAGTGCTCAGAACATAATCCTCGCGCGCCCGGTCGCAGAGGGATGCGCCCATCCGGTGTTCCGAGCGGCCATAGCCGTAATAGGGGGCGGTATCGAAATAGCGGATGCCGTTTTCCCAGGCGCAGGCAATCAGATCGTCCGAGCAGGCCGCCGTGCTGGCGCGGTAGAGCCCGCCAATCTGGGCACCGCCCAGGCCGAAAATCGGGAGCGATAGGCCCGTGCGGGGCAGGGGGCGGCGATCGGTTAGAAGCATCATTCCACCTGAGAGACTGGGGAAAAAGGGGCGTGCGCAAAACGGGGGGCCGCGTGCGCACGCCCGAGGCGGGGAGTAAGACTGGGTTTAGTACAGAACGTTCTTGGCTTCGGGCTTATCGATATTGCCCTTGGTGACGATCACGACGCCGGTATCGAGAAATTCCGGCACCGGCTGCTTGGCCAGCAGCTTCACGATGCTCTGCACACCGAGATAGCCCATCTGGTAAGAACCCTGCACGGCGATGGCTTCCAGCGTGCCGTCTTTCACGAAGCCTTGCAGATCCTGATTGCCGTCGAACCCGACCGCAACGACGCGGCCCGCTTTTCCGGCTTGGGTGATGGCGCGGCCCATGCCGATGGCAGTGGCTCATTCGCGCCGAAGATGCCCTTCAGGTCTGGGTGCGCGGCCAGCACGTCGGTGGTCTGGTTCAGCGCGGTCGCCATTTGCGACTGCGAATAATAGGTGCCGACGATTTCGAGCTGCGAATTGGCTTTGATATATTTGGTGAAACCGCCGACGCGCCCGATTTCCGAGCCCGCGCCTGCCACATAGGACATGACGGCGATTTTGCCGGTCTTGCCGACCTTATCGATCAAGGCTTTGGCACTGAGCTCGCCCGCCTTTTCATTATCGGTGGCGAGGAAGGATTGATAGTAGCGCTTGCCCGCCTCCGACAGCATCGAGTCGATCAGCACCACCGGGATTTTGGCTTCCCAAGCTTTTTTCAGTGCGGGAACCAAAGCATCGGGGTCGGACGGGGCCAGCACAATGCCCGCAACCTTACGGTTCACGGCGTTTTCGACCATATTGACTTGGTCGGCGATGGCCGATTCCGAGGCGGGGCCTTGGAAGGTCATCGAATAGCCCGCCGCTTCCTTATTGGCATCGGTCGCGCCTTTTTGCACATTCTGCCAAAAAGGTCGAGTTCACGGTTTTGACGATCACCGCGACTTCCTTATCGGCGGCATACCCGGCACCGGCGAAGAGCGCCAGGGCGGATACGAGACAGGCGGACAGGATTTTCTGCATAGTTTCTCTCCTTGGGGGATTCGGAAGTTGATCTTCCTGTTCGGGGCCGGGCGAATGCCTAGCCCTGGGTTTTCAGCGCCGGTTGCGGATCTGGTCGATCCACACCGTGAGCAGAATGACGAGGCCGATGATGATTTGCTGCGTGAAGGCGGAAACGCCGTTCATGTTCAAACCATTACGCAGGATGCCGATAACGAAGGCGCCGATGACCGTGCCGGAGATGGTGCCGACGCCGCCGATCAAGGAGGTGCCGCCGATAACGGCGCTCGCAATCGCATCCAGCTCGTACATCACGCCCTCGTTCGGTTGAGCGGTGACGAGGCGCGACATCAGCACGCAGCCGGTGAGCCCAGCGAAGGTGCCGGACAGCACATAAGTGAAGAGGGTGACGCGGTTCACGTGGACGCCGGAGAGGCGCGCGGCCTCGCTATTGGAGCCAACCGCATAGATATGGCGGCCCAGGGTGGTGCGGCTCAGCATGATCGACACGGCAATCGCCAGCACGACCATAATGATGACGGGGTAGGGAATGCCGGGAAACACAACATCCGGAAACCCATCGCTGCCGATATTCACGACGCGGAACAGCGCGCCATTGCCAAGCTCGCCGAAAGCCTCGCCGAGACCGGAAACCGCCCGCGCGCCGGTGATTTGCAGGGCGACGCCGCGCGCGACCAGCATCATTCCCAGGGTAGCGATGAAGGGCGGCAGTTTCAGCCGGGTCACGCAGACGCCATTGAGGAAACCGCAGAAAGCCCCGACCAGAATACCGGCAAACATCCCAAGCGGCACGGGCGCGCCCGCCTTCACGGCAAGCGCCGCGACAACCCCGGCCAACGCCAGCACCGAGCCGACCGAAAGATCAATCCCGCCGGTAATGATAACGCAGGTGGCGGCGATGCCGAGGTAGGCGATGGAGGTCACTTGCAGGCCGATGGTCATGCCATTGCTGACGCTGAGGAACGCGTCGCTGGTGGCGGAGAAGATCACGATCAGCAGCAGCAGGCTCGCGAGCGCTGCGAACTTCTGAATCAGGTCTTTCTTTTTGTCGTTCATCAGGCGGGCCTTATGGTCGGCAAGCTCTTGCGCGCTGCCTTGATCGGCGGCAGTCGCCTTTTGAGTGCTAAGATCGGTCATTGGGCTGCGGCTCCGAGCGTCGACGGGCGGCTATAGCCCGAGGCGTAATGCATGATTTCTTCCTGATTGGTGTCGCGCGTTGTCAGCACGGTCTGAAGGCGGCCCGCGTGGAACACGGCAACCCGGTCGGTCAGCCCCAGGATTTCCGGCAATTCCGAGCTAATCAGCACCACGCCGATGCCTTGGGCGGCGAGACGGTCGAGCAACTGATAGATGGCGAACTTCGCGCCAACATCGATGCCGCGCGTCGGCTCATCGAAAAACAGAATGCGCGACTGGCGAAACAGCCATTTGCCGATAACGATTTTCTGCTGATTACCGCCCGAGAGCAGTTTTGCCACTTGATGGGCGGAGGGGGTTCGGATCGACAGCATGTCGATATAGGTTTGCGCGGCCTCGGCTTCGGCTTTGAAGTCGATAAAGCCAAACCGCCCCGAAACCGCGCCCATATTGGCAAGGGTGAGATTCTGCACCACCGACATTTTCACCGCGAGCCCGTGGCTTTTGCGGTCTTCCGATAGGTAGGCGATGCCATGCTCGATAGCGTCGCGCGGGCTTTTGATCGACAGCGCGGTTTCGCCGAGGTGAATACTGCCCGAATCGAGCGGATCGGCGCCAAAAATAGCGCGGGCAACTTCAGTCCGCCCCGCGCCCATCAGGCCGGAAAACCCTAGGATTTCGCCGCGTTTCAGCTCGAAACTGACGTTTTGGAACACGCCCGCGCGGCTGAGGTTGCGCACCGACAGCAAGGTTTCCTCGGTCGGCGTCGAGGTGCGTTCGGGGAATTTCTCATCCAGCGACCGGCCAACCATGCGCGAAACGATGTCATCAATGCTGGTGGCGGCGAAGGCCTGGGTAGAAACATAGCGCCCGTCGCGCAACACCGTCACCCGGTCGACAATCGCGGCCATTTCATCGAGCCGGTGCGAGATATAGACGATGCCGACGCCGTCGCGCTTCAGATCGTGGATCACCTGAAACAGCAGCGCCGTTTCCGATTCGGTGAGCGACGAGGTCGGCTCGTCCATAATCAGGATTTCGGCGTTCAGCGACAGGGCCTTGGCGATTTCCACCATCTGACACTGGGCGACCGAGAGGTTCTTTACCAAAGCATCGGGCTGAATATCGACGCCGAGCCGGTCGAGGCAGGCTTGCGCGTTGCGGCGCAGGGCGGCGCGATCGATGAACCAGCCGCGCGTCGGCTCCCGCGCCAAAAAGATGTTTTCGGCGACCGACAGATGCGGGATCAGGTTCAATTCCTGATGAATAATGGCAATGCCGGCGCGTTCGGCGTCGAGCGAGTTGGCAAAGCGCCGGGTTTCGCCCTTATAGGTGATACTGCCGCCATCGGGCTGATATTGGCCGCTGACGATTTTCATCAGCGTCGATTTACCCGCGCCATTCTCGCCGCAAACCGCATGCACTTCGCCGCGCTTCAAATCAAAACACACTTGATCGAGCGCGCGCACGCCGGGGAATTGTTTCGTCACCTGGTCGAGCCGCAGCACTTCCGTTCCCAGAAGCGCGGGTGGGGGATCTGGACGGCGCGCGGATGCTCGCCCGTCCGATGAAGACGGTTGCATAGAGTTCCTCCCTAAGCGCGGTGCCGGAGCTATGCGCAGAACCCCACTCTTCGGTGGGTTTTGGCTTTCACGATCTCAATCGCGGCGGCCTTGGCCAAACGATAGGATGCTCGATTATTCTGGTCAAGCCAATTTACCAATTTAATGCGATTGGCTTGACCATAACGTAAGTGGCGGGTTTTTAAGTGTTTTTTGCTGCACTGCACACGGGGTTAACCCTTGTCGCCTGCAAAACCGACCCGTATGGTAAGGCCAATTCACGAAAGAGCCGACGCATGCCCAGTCTGGTCAAACCCATCGAAACGCGCCGCCTGTATCAGCAGGTCGCCGACGAAATCCGCGCGCTGATCGCCCGTCAGGCTTTTCCGCCCGGCACGCGGCTGCCGCCGGAGCGTGATCTTGCGCAGCAGCTCGGCGTGTCGCGCCCCTCGTTGCGGGAAGCTTTGATTGCCTTGGAAATCGACGGCAGCGTCGAAATTCGTATGGGCTCGGGCGTTTATGTCTGTGCCCCTGCCGAACGTTTGGCGACGAGCACCGCCGCCTTAGGCGAAAGCCCGTCCGAACTCATGCAGGCGCGCGCCGCCATTGAAGGCGCGGTCGTCGTGCTCGCCTGCGCCCGGATCACGCCGGACGGCTTAATGCGGTTGCGCGAAACCCTCCAACGCATGAAGGCCGAGATGGAGCAGGGCCGCTCGCCGGTGGAGCACGACCGCCAATTTCATCTAACCCTCGCCACCCTCAGCGGCAATTCCGTGCTGCTGCGGCTGGTGGGGGAACTCTTCGACGAACGCCATAGCCCCATTTCCTCGCAACTGCGCGAGCGCTTCGACAGCGCGCAAACTTGGCAGGCCGCCGTCGATGAACATGAAGCGATCCTTCAGGCGCTGGAAGCGGCCGATCCGCTGGCGGCACAAACGGCGATGCGCCAGCACCTGAAGGCATCGACGGAACGTTGGATTACGAGCTAACGCAGACCTGCGCCTGTTGGCCCAATCCCTGAATGCCGAGTTCCATTCGGTCGCCGACTTTCAGATAGACCGGCGGCTTTTGCCCGAGGCCGACGCCCGGCGGCGTGCCCGTGGAAATCACGTCGCCCGGCTGCAAGCTCATGAACTGCGACAGGTAGGAGACGACGAACGCGACGCCATAGACCATCGTGCGCGTCGAGCCGTTCTGATAACGGTGGCCGTTAACTTCCAACCACATATCGAGGTTCTGCGGGTCCGGCACCTCGTCCTTCGTCACCAACCAGGGGCCGAGCGGGCCGAACGTGTCGCAGCTTTTGCCCTTGGTCCATTGGCCCTGACGTTCGATCTGGAAGGCGCGTTCCGACAGATCATTAATGACGCAATAGCCCGCCACATGGTCCAGCGCGTCGGCCTCACTCACATATTTGGCGGTTTTACCGATGATAACGCCGAGTTCCACTTCCCAATCGGTCTTTTCCGAGCCGCGCGGGATTTCAACCGGGTCGTTTGGGCCTTGAATGGCGGAGGTGGCTTTCATGAAAATCACCGGCTCGGTCGGCACGCTCGCGCCGGTTTCCGCCGCATGGTCGGAATAATTCAGCCCAATGCAGATGAATTTACCCGTGCCGCCCACGCAGGGGCCGAGGCGCGTGTTCGCATCGACCAGCGGCAGGCTGTCGAGCGGCAGGGCGGCAATCGCGGCAAGCCCTTCGGGGGCAAGCCAACGCCCGCCGATATCGCCCACATGGGCCGAAAGGTCGCGGATGCGGCCGTCTTGATCCAAAATTCCAGGCTTTTCGGCCCCAGCTTGGCCGTAGCGGAGTAGTTTCATCGCGAGTCCCCAGGGGTTTTAGGTATTGGACCAACCGCCATCGACGGTAATGGCCTGTCCGGTCATGAAACCAGCTTCATCCGACGCAAGATAGACGGCGAGCGCGGCGATTTCCTCGGCGGTGCCCAGGCGTCCCATCGGTTGCCGGGCGATGAAGGCGGCGCGGGCGGTTTCATAATCGCCCAGCGCGCGCATGCGGTCGTGCAGGGAGGGGCTATCGACCGTGCCGGGGCAGATGGCGTTCACGCGAATGCCGCGCGTTACATAGTCGGCGGCGACCGATTTGGTCAGCCCGACCACGGCGGCTTTGGTGGTGCCATAGATGAAGCGGTTTGGGGCGGCGATTACCGATGAGGCGACCGAGGCCATATTGATAATCGACCCGCCCCCTGCCTCCAGCATGCCCGGCAGGAACGCCCGGATCATCCGGTACATCGCGCGGACGTTGAGCGCGACTGAGAATTCGAAAGCGGCTTCGTCGCAGTCCATAATCGTGCCGGCGTGGACGTAGCCCGCGCAGTTGAACAGGATCGACGGGGCGGGAACCTCGCCCGCGAAGGCGATAATCGCGGCAGGGTCGCACACATCCAGGCGGCGCGGGGTGATGCCGGGCAGGCCGTGCATCGCGGCCAGCAGCCCATCATTGATATCGGTCGCAATCACCTCGGCCCCCTCGGCGGCGAAGGCCAGGGCGGCGGCTTTGCCCATGCCTTGCGCGGCAGCGGTGATAATCGCAGTTTTGCCGTGCAGTCTTCCGGCCATTCCGGGGTGTTCCTTCCTCCAGGGAGCGGGCCTTGACCGGCCGTCGCGATGATCTGTGTTAGATCGTTCCATTTTAGATACACAGCATCATTGCATCTGTAAATCATGATTTCAGTCGAGCGAGAGCGTTTCCGAAATGCGCCGCGCCGCTTCGGCCAGAGCCGCTAGAATCTCCTCGGGCTCTTTCGGCATTTGGCGCGTGCGCAGGTAGGGGCAGGTGAGGGCCGCCACCGCGCCGCCCTCGTGGCTATCGAGGATGGGGCAGGAGAGATCGATCACACCTTCAGCGGTGCCGCTCGGGCGTTTTACCGCCCCCGTAGCCCGGAACCCGTCCAGGGTTTGCGTCAGCGCGTCGAGATCGATCCACGGGTCTTCCCGGCGCAATTCCTCATAGATCCGGTGCCGCCGCCGCGCGCTCATGAAGCTCAGCAGGCAGTGCCCGGAGCCGGTAAGAACGAGCGGTTGCCGGTAGCCGATGCGCACGGTAAAGCCGATGTGGCTGGTGCTTTCCACCCGCGCGATCACCGCAATCTGCGTGCCCGAGGGCACCGCCAGATGGCAGGCGTAGCCGGTGCTATCGGCAAAAGCGTTCATGAACGGCAGCGCGATTTCGATCAACGAGCGATTGCTGGGCCGGTTCATCCCGAGGCGGAACAGCCGGTCCGTGACGATGAAACGATCGTCCGCCTCGGTCCGCTCGATATAGCCGCGCTCGGCTAAGACCGCGACCATGCGAAAAATCTCGCCCTTGGTGCGCCCGACGCCGTCGCCGATCTGCTGCAAGGATTGCGGCTCGCGCGATTCCGACAGGAATTCCAGAATATCCAGGCCCTTCTCCAGCGCGGGGGCGGAGTAGCGGCGCTCTTTGTCGTCGGGAAGCGGCGGGTCGATCTCGGCGTCACTCACAGGTTTTTCCTCGCGGTCGCTTGACGGGATGTTTCATATATGATTATCCATTTTACAGAAAAAACACTCCGACAAAAGCCCCTTGGGAGGCAGCATGCCGCACCAGATTCGCATCACCGGCCACCGCAGCTACGATATTCGCTTTCCGACCTCCTCGCAAAAGGATGGATCGGACGCGATGAATGCCGATCCCGATTATTCCGCCGCCTATGTGGTGCTGGAAACCTCCGGCGGTCTCGAGGGGCATGGGCTCACCTTCACCATCGGGCGCGGGAACGATCTGTGCCGGGCGGCCATCGATCTGCTCATGCCGCGCCTCGTCGGGCTCAGCCTTGCGGAGATTATCGCCGATATGGGGGCGTTCTGGCGGCATGTAACCGGCGATTCGCACCTGCGCTGGGTGGGGCCGGATAAGGGCGTGATGCATCTGGCCACCGGCGCGGTGGTCAATGCCGTTTGGGATCTGTGGGCCAAGCACGCGGGCAAGCCAGTGTGGCAGTTGGTGGCCGACATGAGCCCGGAGGAGATCGTGAAGCTCATCGATTTCCGCTATCTCACCAATGCGCTGACCCGCGACGAGGCTTTGGACATTCTCACCAAAACCAAGCAAGGCGAACCCGTACGCCGGGCGAAACTGCTGGCGGAAGGCTATCCCAGCTACACGACCTCCGCCGGGTGGCTCGGCTATGATGACGCGAAAGTGCGCCGACTGTGCCGCGCGGGCGTGGCGGAAGGCTGGAGCCATTTCAAACTAAAAGTCGGGCGCGATCTGGCCGACGATATCCGCCGCTGCCGCGTGGTGCGCGAGGAAATTGGCCCGAACCGGGTGCTGATGATCGACGCAAACCAGATTTGGGAGGTCGATGAAGCGATCGCGTGGGTGCGCGAACTGGCGGAATTCAATCCCTGGTTCATTGAAGAACCAACCTCGCCCGATGATATCCTCGGCCATCGTGCCATTCGCGCTGGAGTCGTCCCGATCAAAGTGGCGACGGGTGAAATGTGCCAGAACCGCATTATGTTCAAACAATTCCTTCAGGCCAACGCCATCGATGTCGTGCAGATCGATGCGGCGCGCGTCGGCGGGCTCAACGAGAATCTGGCAATCATGCTGATGGCGGCGAAATTCGGTAAACCCGTCTGCCCCCACGCTGGCGGCGTTGGCCTGTGCGAATATGTGCAGCACCTTTCGATGATCGACTATCTCTGCATCTCCGGTTCCTGGGACGGGCGGGTCGCCGAGTTCGTCGATCATCTGCACGAGCATTTTGTCACGCCGTGTGAGGTGCGCCAGGGCCGTTATCTCGCCCCGCGCGCGCCGGGCTTTTCCATCGAAATGAAGGCCCCCTCTATCGCCGCGCACCTGTTTGCGGGGAACTAACGATCAGATCGGGCGCGGGGGTGGTCGAGATACCCTGCGCCTCGGCGGCCTCGGCCTGCACGCGCAGCGCCCGTTCAAACGCTGGGCGCGCGCTGAGCCGCTGCCAATAGGCGGCGACGGCGGGGGAAAATTCGGCGTCGAGCCCGGTATGTCCCGCCAGCATCAGCGCATAGCCGACCGAAATATCGGCGGCGGTGAAGCGCCCGGCGCAGAGATACTCGTGCGCGGCCAAGAGCGGATCGAGCGTCCGCAATCGCCCGAGAAACCATTTGCCATAGGCCTCGGCAACCTGCGGCAAGCGCCGTTCCTCCGGCTCGAACCGGCTATAGCGCAGCACCAGGGTTTGCGGGAAGGTCAGCGTCGCTTCGCCGAAATGCAGATAATTGAGGTAGGCCCCATAGTCGGGCTCCTCCACGGCTACCCGCAGCGGCGTCGGCCCGTGCCGGTCGGCGAGATATTGGCAGATGGCGGCGGATTCGCTCATCCGCGTGCTGCCGTCCTCAAACAGCGGGATCGTGCCCAGCGGGTTCACCTCCAGATAAGATCGATCGAGCACGCGCGGCGGGAAGGGTAGAATTTTAAGCCGATAGGCCAAGCCCAATTCTTCCAGCATCCATAGGGGCCGGAAGGAGCGGGCACTCAGGCAATGATAGAGGGTGATGGTTGGATTCATAATTTTTCTCTCCAGTCATTATGGAAATTAAATAACAAATTCAATATATAATTCAAATAATTGTGAAATATTATAAAATTAGTCATTATTATTAATACGTAACGTAATCCCCTCATAAATCATTGAGATTGTAATCTTGCGAGATATGCGTTTTTTAATGTAATTGTGCATTGATTTTCTATTTTTTTTGGTGTAATAGGAGGGGTAATGCTTTTTTGAGGGAAAAAATGTCTAGACACGATATATCGAACAATGATGCAAGAATAATAGCTGGTTATGACCCCCCGTTTGGTCATTATTTTTTGCAAATTTATAAAAATGATAAAGAGGATCCATTAACCTATACCGCTGAAACCATTGAGGGATTTATTGCTCATTGCAAAAATCGTGTTTTGATTAATGAAGAGTTATTAAGGAGTTTGATAAATGATAGAGAAAAAAGTGAGAGGGTTGCCGGTTTTAGCACAGAAAAAAGTGAATATAAGAAAAATGAAAACGATCTTAATGATTTTGTGAAGAGAAAGTTTCATTTATTGGAGACTGAGACTACCTCTGTGTATTTCGATGAAATGAAAAAAAGATTTTTGGAGTGTGTGTCTGCATACGATATGGCGCTCTGTGCGATCTACTCTCTTGGTGATAAAGATATTATTAACAGTTTATCCAAAATGAAATATATTTCAGTTCTTGTTGATAAAAAACAGCACGATTATCATGTACAAGGAAATAATAAATTGTATGACGCATTGATTAAACGTGATGGTTTGCCTTCTAATAAATTATCTTCTATTGAAACTTATAATAACGAAAAGGATTGCCCAGGGGAACCATATGAAAAATTATCAGCATTTAAAGTTGTTGATATTGATCAAATTAAAAATTACGAAAGTTTTCACACAAAAATTTTTTGTATTCTGCAATGTCCGTGAGATTCTTGCAGAGGAGTTAGGTGGTGATTTTGAAAGGGTTATTATTCCAAAAGCGGTTTGGGTAGGATCTTATAACCCTACGCGTACTGGAGATGGATCTATACAGGCATCAATTTTGCATAGAGATCGTAGGGTAATTCTTGCTTTTATGTCTGAGTATTTTTCCTTAT
>NZ_LAJY01000011.1 GCF_000963705.1 Elstera litoralis
GTCATTCGGTTTTCTCCTGAAAAAAACGCGTGGTTTAGCGGGGGATAAGCCGGGCAGCGGCCATGCCTGCGAGCATGGCGGTCGCAAAAATTGCGGCTGAGAGGGAGCCGGTGCCGAGCGCAACCAGCGCTGGGCCGGGGCAAAAGCCCGCGAGCCCCCAGCCGATCCCGAAAATCGCTGGGCCGAGGATGATGCGGCGATCAAGCCGCGTTGCCGAGGGCCGGGAGAAGGCCTCCGCCAGAAGCGGCTTGCGCCAGCGCTGAACGGTTTGAAAGCCGATCAACCCGACCGCAACCGCGCTGGCTAAGACGAGGGCAAGGCTCGCGTCCCAGCCGCCGGTTGGCAGGGCTGCAAGGTCAAGGAAGTTCAGAACCTTCGCGGGATTGCTCATCCCGGAGATCATCAGCCCGAGACCGAAGATTAAGCCGATACCGAGGTTCAGCAAAAAGCGCATGGTTAACCTCCTATCAGATGGCGGGTCACGAAAACCGTGGCAATCGCCGTCGCCATAAAGACTACGACAGCAACGAAGGAGCGCTTCGAGAGGCGCGATAGGCCGCAGACCCCATGCCCGGAGGTGCAGCCATTGCCGTAAACCGCGCCGAAGCCAACCAAGGCACCCGCGAGCAGCAGACGCATCGGCCCGGCTTCGATTGTCATGACGGGTAACTCGCCCCCCAGCAGCAGCACCAGGAGCGGCGCGGCGATCAGGCCGAGGATGAAGGCGGCACGGCCTTGGGTTTCCCCATCGGTATAGGGCGGCAGCAGCCGAACGGCGATACCGCTAATCCCAGCGATGCGCCCGAAGAACGCGAACAGCAGCACCGACGCAAGGCCAATCAAGGCCCCGCCCGCCAGCGCGCTCACAGGCGCAAACTCCGTCATCGCCGGTCCCTAGCGCCGGGACAGCGGGCAGGTGCGGATGCCGAACAGAACATAAGCCGGGCAAAAGCGGAAAAAAGCCGTGCCGACCATAACAACGCCGGCTGCTGTTAAGGCATATTGCCAAACACCCCACCCCGCGACCAAGCCCTGAAGCCCCGGAACGAAGGGAAACAGAATGAGCAGTACGCCAACTCCAAACCGCATTATGCGGTCCAAACCACCAACGTTTGTCATGGATTCCTCCAATCGATTAAGGTACGATAATTAGTATATTCGCATTTTCTAAAATATCAAGTGAGAAAGGTTGCCTATGGATGTCCTAACACCCCCGGTGCCCGGTTTGGCCACGCTGGAAGCGAAAGCGGAGGAGGTTTCGCGCGTGCTGACAGCAATGGCGAACCCCAAGCGTTTGCTGGTGCTGTGCAATCTCCTAGAGGGCGAACAATCGGTCGGTGCGTTGGCCGAGGCGGTCGGGTTGGCCCAGGCGGCTCTCTCCCAGCATTTGAGCAAAATGCGGCGCTTGGGTTGGTCGAAACCCGCCGCGATGGGCAAACCATCTATTACCGGCTGGCCAGTACCGAAGTGCGCGTGCTGCTGGAAACCCTCTATCGGCTCTATTGTGCTCCGGATTGACGCTCGGTTTTCGGTCGGGTTGCACGGGAGCTGTGCATAAATCGGGGTATCGCCGGGTCAGGGGTTCTGCAAAAATGCGCGGCCCGTCAAAGGGTTAACCTTATTCGAATGCGAGATTCCCGATTATGCCGACCGCCGCCGACCTGAACCTTCGTTACGCTGCTGCCCTTGGGATCATTCGGGAAGCAGGCGATAAAGCCGCCGATTTCTTCCGGCGTCGGCACGAATTGGTGATCGAGCATAAGGGGCTTCAGGATGTGGTGAGCATCGCCGACCGGGCGGCGGAAGATCATATCGTCACGGCGCTGCGGGCGCTGTTCCCGGACGATCGGATTTTGGGCGAGGAAGGTGGGTTTCAGGGCGGCGATGGCGCGGGGTGCTGGATCATCGATCCCATCGACGGCACCGCCAATTTCCTGCGCGGCATTCCCCATTGGTGCGTTTCGGTGGGGTTTATGGTTGGCGCCACGCTCGAAATCGGGCTGATTTACGATCCAAACGTTGGGGAAATGTTTACCGCGCGGCGCGGGCAAGGGGCGTTTCTGAACGGGGCCAAGATGGAAGTGACGGGCGAGACTGACCCGCTGAAGGCGCGCTTCGGCATCGGCTTCAACTTCAAATGCCCGTCTTCCTTCACGGTTGGAACCATCGACCGTTTGGTGACGGCGAAAAGTGAATTTATTCGCGGCGGTTCGGGCTCCTTGGGGCTCGCCTATGTCGCGGCAGGCCGGTCGGACGGTTTTTGGGAAAAGCACATCAACGCCTGGGACGTGGCCGCCGCGCTGCTGATGATTACCGAAGCCGGCGGCCGGGTGAATGATTTCCTGGCCGGGGACGGGCTGCATACGGGCGGCGAGGTGATCGCCGCCACGCCGGGCCTGTTCGAGCACCTCGCCGCCGCGTCCGGGTTTGCGGCTTAACGGATCAGGAGTTTGAGCCCCGCGACGGCGTAATGCAGCCGGGGCTCCCCCATCGTCTTCAGCCGCCCGAGGAAGGCGGCATCGCTGCGCGCGGCGGTATGGTAGAGCCAGAGAGTGCCGATTTGCTGCGCATCGAGCAGGGCCGCGACCGTATCGAAATCGCAATGCCCCTCGACCGGGGCGAAGCGGGAGGGGCTTTGGGCCTCGTGAAACGCCAGCGTCGCGCCGGTCATCAGCGCCCGGCTGGCGTCGGTCGGGCGGCCATCGCCGGAATAAAAGAAGCTCACCGCGCCGAACTCCAGCCGCAGGGCGTGATTGGTCGCCGCATGCTCGGTTTGGGCGACGCGCGCCTGCATCGGGCCGATGCGGGTGAGCGGTGTTTTCGGCAGGATGTCGATAGGAAAAGCCGGGTTTGGGTTCGGCCAGGCGGCGAAGGCCACCGCTGCGTTCACGCGGGCTAATTCAGCGTCCGGCCCATAGATCACCAACGTTTTCGTCCGTCCGCGCGCGCCCATATGGTCGATCAGCGCGGGCAGGCCGCCGCAATGATCGACGTGCAGATGGGTGAAATAGACGGCATCGATGAAATCCGCCGCGTCCGAGCGCTGCCACACCGCTTGAGGGACGCCCATGCCGCAGTCGATCAGCAGCCGGAAGCCTTCCACCGTCACCAACACGGCGGCATTGGCGCGGTCGGGGTCGAAGGCCTCGCCGCAGCCGAGAATATCGATCTCGATCATTATGTTCCGATTTTTGCGGCCACATCGGCTTTCAAGAAACGCTCGACGATGACCATGAATAGAAGGGAGGGAATGAGCAGAAAAATCGCCGTGATTGAGGCGATCTGGTAGCTGCCCTGCATGCTGGCGGTATAGAGCAGGATCGGCAGGGTCTGAATATCGGGCACGCCGACGAAGAAGGTGCCGGTGAACTCGTCGATGGAGCCGAGGAAGACGAAAATCGCGCTGGCAATCAGCCCGGGGAAGGCCAGCGGCAGGGTGATACTGCGGAACACCTGTCCCGGCGTCGCCCCCAGGTCGCGCGCGGCGGCCTCAAGGTCCCGGTCCACCGACGCAAAGGCCGCCGAGGTGATCCAGACGGCGAAGACCAGCCCGTGCAGCGTATGCACCAGCACGACGCCGGGAACGGTGCCGTTCAGGCCGATGGTGTAGAAAATCTGGCCGATGCTCTGGTGAACCGCGACCGAGGGAATCGCCTGCGGCAGCAAAAACGCCAGCATCACCAAAGCCCGGCAGGGGATGCTTCGCCGCGCCAAAGCATAGCCCGCCGGAACCGCCAGCAGCATCGACACGGCGACCGTGAGCAGGGCGATGACGAGGCTCATGGTCATCGCGTCCATCGCGCCAGCGCGCGGGCGGAAGACGCGCTCCCAGAATTTAAAGCCCCATTCGGTCGGCAGTTTCGCCGGAAAAAACCATTGTTCGGCAAAGGCCCAAATCAGAATATTCGACAGCGGCCCGAGAATGAGGAAGGCGACGCAGGCGAGCAGCATCGCGCGCGGGAGCCAGCTAACCATAAGTCTTCCCCTTTTCCTTCGCCGCGTGGCGCAGATAAATCCAGGCGACGGAGGAGGCCATCAGCAGTGAAACCACGCCGAGCGCATTGGCGACGCCGTAATCGCGGTAGGAATTCACCCGCCACGCCATATCGACGGTAATCATCGTCGGCGATTCGGTGCCGAGCATAATCGGCACCGATAGAACCGACAGCATCATGACGAAGGAGAGAACCAGGGTGACGGCAACCGTGGGGGCGACTTGCGGCAGGATAATTTCCAGCAGAATGCGCAGGCGCGACGCGCCTAAATCCCGCGCCGCTTCCACCGTGGAACGGTCGAGCGACGCCATCGCGCCGCCGATCACGAGCGTGGCAAAGGCCGATTGCTTCCAGACGAAAGCGAAGATGATGCCGCGCCAATCCAGCATGCCTTGGGCCGTTTCGGGCGTCAGGAACCCGAGGCTCATGAGCAAGCTATTGAGCAGGCCGAACTTCGCTAGAAACGTCCGCATCATTTGGGCGACGACGACAAAGGGCACGAACAGCGGCAGCCGAAACAACCAGCGCAGCACCGACGCCGTGCGCGGGCTGGTCGCCAGCACCAGATAGCCGCCAACCGCAATCGACACCACCCCCGTCAAGGCGGTCGCCACCGTCACGATCACGACCGTAAACAGCACGTCCCGCCCATAAAGCGAAAACGCCTTGGCGAAATTCGCCAGCGATACGCCCCCCTCGGGATCAAGAAACGCTTGCTGGATCGACAGGCCCAGCGGCACCAGAAACAGCCCCAGCACCACCAGCAGCGCCGGGGCGATCATCAGCGCCGATGTCCAACGGCTTTCAGTCAAAACTTTCTCCTTAGGGAGGGGAGGCAGGGGCGCTGCCCCTGGACCCCGCCCAAGGGGCTGCGGCCCCTTGGGAAACCCGATTTCTCGATCCGTCGCGTCATGAGAGGTCGGAGTAATTAAATGGGATTGCCAAGGGCCGAGGCCCTTGGCTGGGGTTGTTAGGGGCAAAGCCCCTAACCGATGCCTACTGCGTCACGCTCGCTTCGTAGCTTTCCTGAATTTCCTTCAGGTGGGCCGCGACCGGGAAGGTCTTACCTTTGGTTGCGAGATCGGCGGGCGTCACATCGGTGAAGAGCTTATTCCAGGTCTTCTGATCGAGCGCCTTTTGCACATGCTGGGCATCGATGCCGGGATACCAGTTGAAGCGCTTCACGATGCCTTCGGCCTGGATTTCCGGGCTGGCGGCGAAATCGATGAATTTTAGCGCGAGGTCCTTATGGGTGGCTTTGGCGGGCAGCGTGTAATACATCGGTTGACCCGGCATCCCCGGCCCGAGCAGGACGAGCTTGGTGTTGGGGTTCAGCTTGCCGTCGGCCATCCAGCTATAGAACATATCGACCCAGACGGGACCCATGGCGATTTCGCCGCGTCCGAGCATATCGAGCGTTCCGGCATTGCCCGGCGTGATGGTGGCGTTCTTATTGAAGTCTTTCAGGCTCGCCAGCGCGTCTTTCCAACCGGCCTTGGCATTGGCGTCGTAGCCGGTGGTGATGGCAAGGCCACTGGGGGCGAAAGCATACATCCAGCCGGTGACGAAGCCGACGCCGGACATGCCGCCTTTAATGCCATTATAGCCGAATTTCTTCGGGTTGGCCTTCGCCCACTCGGCGAGTTGCTGATAGGTGGTCGGCGGTTCTTTGACCATATCGGGGTTATAGGCGACCGCGACTTGGCTATTGAACATGGGGATAACATAGCCCTCCACATTCGCGCCCAGGGCGTTTTTCGCCGAATCGCGGGTGGCGAGCGCGCCGCTTGCGATCTGGCCGGTGTATTTTGCCAGCAGATCTTCCTTCAGCATCGGCCCGGAGATGAACTGATGGACGACGGCAACGTCCACATCCCAGCTCGCCTGGCTCTTTTGCGCCTTCAGCTTTTCGAAGACCGCCTGGGAGCCGGCATCGCCCGGACCCGTGCCGATGGCGCGCACCTTCACGCCGGGGTTCTTGGCTTCGAACTTCGGGCCGAGGAAGTCGATGACGTAATCGACCATATTTTGATCGCCCGCCGTGACCACATTCAGCGTTACTTGCGCGTGTGCGCCAGAGGCGAGGGCGAAAAGGCTGACGGCGGTGATGGCCGCAACCCGGAAACCACGAAACTCAACCATGAGAAACTCCTGACGGTGAGGGGACTAAACAGCCGGAAAGGCCAGAAGGGCCGATGCCGGAAGAATGATGCGAACCGCATCGCCTTCCGCCAGCAGCGCGGCGTGATCGACCAGCAGGCGCTGATCGGCCAGGGCGACGGCATAGCGATAGGTGCCGCCGGGGTAGGAGCGCTGATGCAGATAGCCGCCGAGGCTAAGGCTCCGCGCCGGTACGGGCTCTCCCGGTGCCGCGAGTTGAACGGCAGCGGCGCGGAAATGCAGGGCCAAGCGGCCTTCGTTCGGCAGATCGGCGGGCAAGGTCAAGGCATCAAGCGGCAGGCGCTGCGCCTCGGGTTCGTCGGGAAGCAGCAGGGCGATTTCCTCCGCTTCGCAGCGATAAGCCACGTCCAAGCGGTTATCGGCCCCCATAAAGTTGGCGATGAAAGCGCTTGCCGGGCGGGTGTAGATTTCTTCCGGCGTGCCGACCTGTTCGATGCGCCCGCCGTTCATCACCACAATCCGGTCGGCCATAATCATTGCCTCCTCCTGATCGTGGGTGACGAGGACGGCGGTAATGCCGAGGCGGGCTTGCAGTTCTTTGATTTCGTGGCGCACCTGATGGCGAATGCGCGCGTCGAGGTTTGACAGCGGCTCATCCATTAGCAGCACGGCGGGATTAACCACGATGGCGCGGGCGAGGGCGACGCGCTGGCGCTGACCGCCGGAAAGCTGCGTCACCGCGCGGTCGGCGAACCCCGTCAGCCCAACGCGGGCGAGAGCTTCACTCACGCGCGCCGCAAGCTCGGCCTCGGAGTCTTGCGGAGGCGGAGCCGTAGCCAACATTCTGCGCCACCGTCATATGCGGCCAGAGCGCATAGGATTGGAACACCAGCGCCGTATCGCGCCTTTCCGGGGGCAGGGCGGTGATATCGGCCCCCTTCAGCCGCACGGTGCCGCCCGCCGCCGGATGAAAGCCCGACAGCACCCGCAGCAGCGTCGTCTTCCCGCAGCCCGAGGCGCCGAGTAGCGCCACCATTTCGCCCTGCCCAACCGCCAACGACACGCGGTTGAGAACGGGCGTGCTGCCATAGGTGGCGGAGAGATGGTCGATTTCCAGGAACATCGGTTACTCTGAATGCGTATTCATTGATGCGGGAAGTCTTACGCGCGTCTCATGACCAAAGAATTGCTAGTTTATGACGAATATATGACACGCTTGGCCTAAAGTTCGACTCCGCCTATAGTGAATAAAAATAAGGATTTATCGAATGAATAGGCGGGCAACGGCCGAAGATGTGGCGCGACACGCGGGGGTGTCGCAAGCCACCGTATCACGGGCTTTTACACCGGGTGGAAGCGTATCCATAGAGGCGCGGGAGAAAGTCCAGAAGGCGGCGCAGGAACTCGGCTATCGGCCCAATGCGCTTGCGCGCGGGCTCACTCAGCGCCGGACCGGCTTGATCGGCCTCGTCACCGGGGATCTATCGAGCCTCTACGATTGCCACATGCTCTCCCATCTCGGCGGGGCCTTAAGGGCTGAACAATGGCAAACCTTACTGATGCGGACCGCCCGCACTGACGAAACTGGCGGGGCTTTGCTGGAGGCGATGGCCTATCAGGTCGATGCGATTATTGTTGCGGCGGGCAGCGTGCCCCCCGCCATCATTCAGGAAACCCAAACCTACAGCACGCCGCTGGTGATGCTGGGCAAGGGCGAAACGCCGGGCGTCGATACGATCTGCTGCGACAACCCCGGCGCGGTGCGATTGATCGCGCGGCACCTGCTGGCGGCGGGGCACCGGCGCATCGCCTATATCGCCGGAAATCCAACGGCCTTCAGCGAGCAGGAGCGCAGCCATTATTTCACCGAAGCGCTGGCCGAGGCGGGCGTTCCGCTGACGGCTTCGGTGCCGGGCGAGTATACTTATGAGGGCGGGCAGGCGGCGGCGCTGGCGCTGCTAACCGCTCCCGAGCCGCCCGAAGCGATCTTCTGCGGCAATGATACGATGGCGCTGGGGGCGCTCGACGCCGCCCGCCATATCCTTGGCCTAAAAAGTGCCGCGCGATGTGGCGATCATCGGCTTTGACGATATCGAAATGGCGGGCTGGCCCGGCTATCGGCTGACGACAGTGCAGCAGCCGATGACCGAAACCGTTCGCGCCACGGTCGACCTGCTGCGCCGCCGGTTGGCGGGCGAGGATATGCCGCCGCAAGCCCTCCGCATCCCAACCCGCCTCATCATCCGCGCCTCCACCTTGCCGGTGGACGTGGGCTAAACCGGCGTGGCAAGGTTGGTGTGGCTCCGATGAAGGGATAAAGCGTGTCGCTCAAGCTCACCGCGTCCGACGAAGCCCTGCGCAAGGGCGAGGCTGGGGCGGCGGCGGCTTCGGCGATGGCGATTCTCAGCGCTTTTTTCCAAGCTTTGGGGGCCGAGGCGCTTCTGGATATCTCCCGTGCCCATATCGACGGCTGCCTTTATCATGGGCAGGTGAGCCTTGATTTCGTCGATCGGCTGGTGGCGGGCGGGGGGCGCGTGCGCGTGCCGACGACGCTGAACGTCGGCTCGCTCGATCTCATTCATCCCGAATTGGTACGACTATCGCCGGAGGACCAAAGCCCGGCGCGGCGGCTGATGCAGGCCCATGAGGCGCTGGGCTGCGTGCCCAGCTTCACCTGTGCGCCCTATCAAACCCTCTACCGGCCTCGGTTTGGCGAGCAGATTGCCTGGGGCGAATCGAACGCGATTGTCTTTGCAAACTCGGTGATCGGGGCGCGCACCAACCGCTATGGCGATTTCATTGATCTCTGCTGCGCGCTGACGGGCCGCGCCCCGGCCTGGGGGTTGCATCTCGACGAAAACCGGCGCGGGGAAATTCTGTTCCGGCTGACCGGCTTTCCCGCCGCCTTAGAGCCGACCGATGCGCTGTTCGTCGCCGTCGGGCTGTTGATTGGCGCTGCCAGCGGCGAGCGCGTGCCGGTGATCGAGGGGTTGCCGGGGCCGCGCGACGAGGATCAGTTGAAGGCGCTGGGCGCGGCGGCGGCTTCGGCAGGGGCGGTCGGGCTGTTTCATGCGGTCGGGATTACGCCGGAAGCGCCGACGCTCTCGGATGCCTTCGGCGGGCGGAAACCTGAAACGACCATCGAGATTACGCCCGCGATGGTCGCCACCGCCTTGGCGCATCTCTCCACCGTGCCCGATGGCGCTGCGGTTACCGCAATCTGCCTCGGCACGCCGCATTTCTCCCTGGCCGAATGGGGGCGGCTGATCCCGCTGCTGCGCGCGGCGGCCCCTGGCAAGGGGGTTCCGATCTATGTGAATACGGGCCGGGCGACACTGGCAGCGCTGGAAGCTTCGGGCGCGCTGGCGGGTTTGGAAAATTTCGGCCTGATTCCGGTCGCCGATACCTGCACCTATATCACCGCGATTCTGCAAAAGCTTGAGGGGGTGGTGATGACCAATTCGGGCAAATGGGCGCATTATGCGCCGGGCAATCTGGGTGTGCAGGTCGCCTTCGGGGAACTCGACGAGTGTATCGCTTCAGCGGTTGCCGGGCGGGTAGTGCGGTTATGATCCGCGCCGGGCGGGCCTATGCAGCGGGGGAGGCGGAAGGATTGGCGGTCGTCCTCACCGATCCGCTGAGTTTCTGGGGCGGCGTTGCGGTGGCGACGGGGGCGATTATCGACCGTTCGCACCCGCAGGTCGGCCAAAGCCTCGCGGGCAAGATTCTGGTGATGCCGTGCGGGCGCGGCTCGTCCTCGGCATCGTCGGTTTTGGCGGAATGCTTGCGCCTGGGCACCGGACCGCTGGGGATTCTGCTGGCGCGGCCCGATCCGATTCTGACCGTGGCGGCGCTGGTGGCAGAAGCGCTTTATGATATCCGCTGCCCGATTGTGGTGGCCGAGATCGATGGGATTGCGACCGGCGATAGGCTCCGACTGACCGCAACGGGGAGCGCGGCGCAGGTCGTGCGGCTCTAACGGTGAAATTCTTACCGATACAATTGCTGTTGCCCTGCTGCCTGTGGAATGATTGCGGCTATGGATACCCGCCTTCCCCCGCAGCCTTCGGCTGACCCGACCCCCATCGCCGCCGCGC
>NZ_LAJY01000110.1 GCF_000963705.1 Elstera litoralis
CCGCAACGGACCCCGAGGCACAGCCCGCCGCCGCAAGCGCCTTCAACAGCGATTACCTACTGACTTTCCTGCGCGACTCCCTGGTCCATCCGGCAATGCAGCCCTTCACCGCCAATGGGCTGGACGGGCGCAATCGCTTCGCCTGCCATCTTTTCATGCTCGGTGCGGCGGAAGCGGTGTTGGCGAAAACCAAAGGCTCCCCCAAAGAATTGCCGCTGCTGATCGCGGGCGCGCTGGAAGCCTTGGGGACGACGGCCGACCGGGCGGGCACGTTCCTGGCGCGCGCGGCGGATTATCACCGAGACGAAAAATTCAGCCAAGCCATCGAAGCCGGTCGCATCGCCACCGTCGCACGCCTGCAAAAGGGCGGCGGCGAGCCGGATAAGCTCGGCAAGGCGTTGGAAGCCTGGAACGGCGTGAGCGAGGCGGCCCAAAAAACGCTGGATATCGCCATTCTCTTCACCGATCTGGTCGCCTCGGTCGCCACCACCCAGCGCATTGGCGAAGAACAGGCGATGCGCCTTGTTCAAAACCATAATCAGATCGTCGCGGTTGCCTTGAAGCGCAATCGCGGCCATCAGGTGAAGCATACCGGCGACGGGATTATGGCCGTCTTCCCGCGCGTGGCCGATGGGCTGGCCGCCGCCGTCGATATTCAGCGCCAGTGCCAGGACCATAATCAGGTCACGCCCGGCGAGCAAATTCTCCTGCGCATTGGCCTGTCTGCCGGTCAGCCGGTGCAGGAAAACAATGATTATTTCGGCACGATTGTGCAGCTCAGTGCCCGACTCTCGTCCTTGGGCGAGCCGGGCGATATTCATTGCGATGCCTTATTTGCCGAGTATGTGAAAGAGAATGTAACCGCGCCGCTCAGCGCCCCGTTCGATGTGCCGCTGAAGGGCTTTGCCCAGCAGCAAACCGTCTATCGGGTGGAGTGGCGCAACGATTCGCCGGTCGCGGCGGCGTCGGAATAGAAATAAGGGGGAGCGTTTCTCCCCCCAAAACGAAGGAAGCTGCATGCAACGCCCCCTCATCCCCACGGAAGTTTTGGCGGGCGGCGCGCTGCTACTGGCCGCGATTGCGGCGTTGATCGTTAGCAATTCCAGCCTATCGCCGCTCTATGACGCGCTGCTGGCAACGCCGGTGGGCGTGCGCGCCGGGTCGGCGGGCCTCGAAAAGCCGCTGCTGCTGTGGATCAACGACGGGCTGATGGCAATTTTCTTCTTCCTCGTCGGCCTCGAGATCAAACGCGAGGCCCGGCTAGGGCATCTCGCCGACCCTAAGATTCTGGCCTTGCCGCTCGCCGCCGCGATTGGCGGCATGATCGTGCCCGCTGCGATTTATGTCGCCCTCAATGCGGGCAACCCTAGCGCTTTGAACGGTTGGGCGATTCCAGCGGCGACGGATATCGCCTTCGCGCTCGGCATTCTCGCCACTTTGGGCAAGCGCATTCCCCCGGCGTTGCGACTGTTCCTAATGGCGCTCGCGGTGATCGACGATCTCGGCGCGATTGTGATTATTGCGATTTTCTATACGGCGGACCTTTCCGTTGTCGCGCTGGGCGGTGCCGGAATCCTGCTGATCGCGCTGGCGGCCTTGAATTTTGCCGGGGTGCGCAGCCTCACGCCCTATCTTTTGCTGGGCGTCGCCCTTTGGGTCTTCGTGCTGAAATCGGGCGTTCACGCCACCTTGGCCGGGGTGGCGCTGGCCTTCGCCATTCCGCTGTCGGATAAAAACGGCGACACCGAACACGGCCCGCTGCTGACGGCGGAACACGCGGTTTACCCTTGGGTGACGTGGGGTGTTTTACCCGTCTTCGCCTTCGCCAATGCCGGGGTTTCCTTCGCCGGGCTGGGGGCCAGCGCTTTAGCCGAAACCGTGACCCTGGGGATCGCGCTCGGCCTCTTAGTCGGCAAGCCGGTCGGGGTTCTGATTGCCTCCCGCCTCGCCGTGCGCGCCGGCGTAGCGAGCCTGCCGGACGGGCTAAGCTGGCCGCTGATTGCAGGCGCGGGCATTCTCGCCGGGATCGGCTTTACTATGAGTCTTTTCATCGGCGGGCTCGCCTTCAGCGGACCGGACGCCGCCGCGCAAGTGCGGCTTGGCGTGCTAATGGGCTCGGTGCTGGCGGCGGTGATCGGCTATGTTTATTTGCGCCGGGCGGCAAAGGCCTGAGCCTATTCGGCCTCGGCGACGGTGGCGACGCGCAGGCGGGCACCGTCGAGCATATGCAGATTATTATAAGCGAGCAGGTTATTGACCGAGCGGACATAATCCTGCCCGCGTTCGGAGTAACGCCCTAGCGCCGCCATTAAATCCGGCCCCGACACTGGCTTGCCCGTGAGGCGCAGACGGGCGCGCAGATCGCGGAAGCCCGCATAAGCGAAATGGGTATTGAGGTTGCGGACGTAAGAGGCCACCCCTTCCGCCAGATCGGCATAGGGGCGCTGGCGGCGCACGCTGCGCCCCTCGGCATCGCGCACCCACATGACCATACCGAACAGCGCATTGCCGTCGCGGGCAAGATTGGACGTCCCCCAACCGCTTTCCTCCGCTGCTTGCGCAAGGGCCAGCGAGGGCGGAACAATATCGACACGCTTTAACAGATCGGGGAGCGACCAGCGCTCCAGCCGGAACTCGGTGAGGACGGCGGCGACGAAAGCGCGATCATCTTCCGTTAAATCCCCGGCCTCAACCCTGCCCGCCAACTTCAGAATGCGCTGGCGGGTTTCGAGAATATGGGCATTGACGTGCAGCAGATGCGGCAGCAGCGAGCGCACGAAAATCCCTTTCCGCTCCTGGGAGGCGACGGCGTGGGTCAAATCCTGCGGCAACCGCGCCAGAAACACGCCCGGAACATCGCCGTCCAGGGCGGTATCGTAATCATGGGCGTCGAATAGGCTAAGCAGCTTTGCGGTCGACGGCACCGTTTGGCGCGTGACAAGCTCGGGCTTCGGCGGGGAGACGGCGCTGACGGCAAAAGCCCCACTGAACGGCTCAATCCCGAAGCGCGGTTCGGCCTTCCCGCGCCGCCCCTGCTGGCGCTGCAATTGGCTTTGCGCATAGTCGAACATCTGCACGCCCCGGAAGGCCGAAAGATCGTGATCGCCGTAGCCGCCCGCCACCAACGCATCGGCCACTAGGGCGCGGGTGCGCGCCATCGCGTCGATCCCCGGCGGCCCGCCGTGCAGAGTGTCCCGCCAGGCGACAAGCTCGGTCAGCGCCTGGCAACGGTTCGGATAAAGCGCGGGCTTCCGGTTCCGGCGCGAGATCGGCAAAGGCGGACGACGGGGCGTCGGGCAGCGGATCGGCACGGTCCGACAGCAGCAGCGGTTCAGTGAGCGGATGCGACGGCCCAAGGCCGGGTTCGGTCCAAAGCGCGGGCGCTGCCCCCCTTCAGGCGGGATTGCCACCACGGGCGGTGCCGGGTCGAGCCGGTCACGGGCGGTCAGAAGCCACGTCGCTTCCGTCTCCCGCAGACGCGGGACCGGCGGGTTCCGATCCACCGGCAGCCCATCGGGCAGGCGCGCGGGCGGATGCAACGGGTCGTGATGCGCGGGGAGGGAGCGCGGGGCGCGATCGATGCGGTCCGCCGTCATCACCCTCGCCACGGGTTCGGCCAGCGGCTTCAAGCGCGCAAAGGCCTGCAACGGCGTCGCGGGCAGCGGCCCATTGCGCTGGTGCGCCAGCGTCACCAGTTCGGAGGGCGGCAAATCCTTAGCGCGCTGCGCGGGGGCGGGCGGCAGATGGATGACCGCCAGGGGCGGCGTTTGCGGCGGATGGGCGGCGATCAGCAGCACCGTTGCGAGAGCCGACTCGAGCGCGAGCAACCCCAACAAGGATGTAAAAAGCCGACGCCCCGTGAAGGGCATCGGCTGATATTCCGTATTTCCCCACATCTTATGCAGAGTTTAGCGTGAAGAAACGGAGGAGTCTTGGTCTCAGACCGTATGATTTGTCTTACGGGCCGCTCCCATTTCTCTTCAAACCCAATTCTTTAAGCGACTGCACGGACTTCCGAGACTTCCGGAACGTAATGCTTGAGCATATTTTCGATACCCATTTTCAAGGTCGCAGTCGAACTCGGGCAGCC
>NZ_LAJY01000111.1 GCF_000963705.1 Elstera litoralis
TCTTGCCGAAGTTCGGGCATATCCGCCACCCGCGCCACCTGGGCGAAGGCCTGCGCATGGCGCGAATCGGCGGCCCGCCAGCGCTCGAACGCGGCCCTATCCGCCCCCTCCCCCTGCAAGACGACGAACCAATCGAGCGCAGCGTCGGTGATCGGATCGGGATGCCGGTAAGGGGCGGCGGGTTTGGGGCTGTCTGCTGTTTCCTGCGCCACGATCCTGGTCTGCCTTTATCGGTAGAGCTTTCTCTCTTAGACGTTCGAGCGCCCGGCCCTCACAATATACAGACGCGCCCGCCATAGGAACCTATCGCACGCGGGCCGATATTCGCAGTTGCAACCGCTCTCCGGCTCCTATATCACTCGGCAGGGTTTGAATGAGATCGATAATCAGTCGCAAAGACTGGCGCGCATCTCGGGGAGCGAGAAGGGTCTGACTCAAGAACCCAAGGGGGCTTTCTGCCTCTTCTATTGAGCGATGATGGGCCGATTATGTCCGCAAGTTTAAACGCAATCTATCTCGATCAACGGCGCTCGCTACTTTGGCGGGCGCTGCGCATCGTCCGCGATGTCGCCACCGCCGAAGACGTATTGCAGGAAAGTTATTTGCGCGCCCATAAGGCGGCGGAAAAAGCGCCCATCGAGAATATCGGGGCCTTCTTGCACCGCACGGCGCAAAATCTGGCGCTCGATCACGTCCGGCGGCGGAAAACCAAAGAGCGCTTTGAATATATCCCCGCCTATGCCGCCGAACCTTTGGAGGTTCCGTGCCAAACGCCGTCCGCCGAGGATCGGTTGATCCAGCAGGAGCGGTTGAACCAGGTCAAGGCGGCGCTCGATGCTTTGCCGGAGCGGGCGCGGCAGGTTTGGACACTAAACCGGGTGGAAGGCTGGCCCTATCCGAAAATCGCCAAGCATCTCGCGTGTCGCCGGGCACGGTTTTCAACGATATGAAGCTGGCGATGGGCCATTTCGTCGATTCGCTCGCCCGCGCCGACAAAGAATAGTTTTTTTGGAAGATCGCGCAGGCTCAAACGTCTCAAGGGAAGCAGCGGGCCGATCCGGCGCTGGGCACAACCCCTGAGGAAGCACCGTGTTAAAGGATTTTTTCAGCTATTACACCCCGCATAAGCGCCTGTTTTTGATCGATTTCGGCGGGGCGATTCTCTCCGGCCTCCTCTCCTTGGGGTTTCCCTTCGCGGTCACGGCCTATGTGGATAAGCTGCTGCCCAGCGGCGATTGGACGCTGATTATCGGCGCGAGCCTGGGGCTGCTCGCCGTTTATCTCATCAATACCGGCCTGATTGCCGTCGTGACCTACTGGGGCCATGTGCTCGGCATTAATATTGAAACCGAAATGCGCCGCCGCGCCTTCGATCATCTCCAGCGCCTGCCGTTACGCTTTTTCGATGGGCAGAAAACCGGCCATCTGGTCGGACGGCTGACCAAAGACCTGGAGGAAATCGGCGAGCTTGCCCATCACGGGCCGGAAGATCTGTTCATTGCGAGCATGACCTTTCTCGGTGCCCTCGGGCTGATGCTGATGGTCCATGTACCGTTAGCGCTGATGACCCTGCTGATCCTGCCGGTGGTGATGATCGTCATTCTCCGCTTCGGGCGCGACATGACCGCCAATTGGCACGCCCAGTTCGAGCGCGTCGGCGCGTTCAATGCCCGGATCGAAGAGGTTGTTGGCGGGGCGCGCGTGGTTCGGGCTTTCGCCAACGAGCCGCACGAACGGGCGCTTTTCGCCCAGGATAACCAGCACTATAAGCAGGCCAAGCTGAGCGGCTATCGCATCATGCCTATAGCCTGGGGCTGAATTACCTCGGCATGCGCTTGGTTCAGGTGGTCGTGCTCGTGGCGGGCACTTGGTTCGTTTATCAAAACGAACTCACTATCGGCGGTTTCGTCGGCTTCCTGCTGCTGATTAACGTTTTCTATCAGCCGCTGGAGCGCATCGCCGCCGTTATCGAAAATTACCCGAAGGGCATTGCCGGGTTTCGCCGCTACCGGGAGTTTCTGGCCATCGAACCGGAAATCACCGACCGGGAGGGCGCGCTGACGGCCCCGCCCTTCAGCGGTTCGATTGCCTTCGAGAACGTCTCCTTCGCCTATAAACCCGACCGGCCCGTGCTGGCCACTGTATCGCTGTCCATCCGCGCCGGGGAAACCATCGCCTTCGTCGGCCCGTCTGGGGCGGGGAAAACGACGCTGCTGTCGCTGCTGCCCCGCTTCTACGAGGTCAGCGGCGGGCGCATCACTATCGACGGGCACGATATTCGCGATGTAACGCTGGCCTCCTTGCGCCACCAAATCGGCATCGTGCAGCAGGATGTCTTCCTGTTCGCCGGCACCTTACGCGAGAATATCGCCTATGGTCGGCTGGGCGCGAGCGATGCCGAGATTCACGCCGCCGCGCGCCGGGCACGGCTGGATGGTTTCATCGCCGACTGCCCCGAAGGGCTCGATACCATCGTTGGGGAGCGCGGCGTGCAACTCTCCGGCGGGCAAAAGCAGCGCGTGGCGATTGCCCGTATTTTCCTGAAGAATCCGCCAATTCTGATACTCGATGAAGCAACCTCCGCCCTCGATACCGAAACCGAGCGGGCGATTCAGGCCTCCTTGCAGGAGTTGGCGCGCGGGCGAACCTCGCTCATCATCGCGCATCGGTTGGCGACGATCCGCGATGCCGACCGCATCATCGTCATCAACGACGGCGGCATTGCCGCCGATGGCCCGCATGACGCTTTGCTGCGCGCAGGCGGCCTCTATCGACGGCTGCACGACGCCCAGGATTTGTCGCCGCGCCCGGCGATTGCGGGCGAATAGTTTCGATAATAGAGGCCTGCCCTTAGGGAAGCGGCGATAGCTTCGCCGCTTCCTTTTCGAAAAACCGGGGGGCTTTTACCTATCCGGGATTGTTCCGCAACACGGCACGGCTCCCAGGAACTACGACGCA
Organism: Elstera litoralis; assembly: GCF_000963705.1. GTDB lineage: Bacteria > Pseudomonadota > Alphaproteobacteria > Elsterales > Elsteraceae > Elstera > Elstera litoralis. The sequence goes on from NZ_LAJY01000111.1 coordinate 2,959, forward strand.
TCACCATATCGCAAGCATTAAGACCGACAATTGCTTAATTCAAATTTCCTTTATTATTTTAATGCAAATGTCTTTACGATTTTTTCATGAAGCTAAAAATAATGTGAATAAAATACTCGACACTCCACAAAATCCTCAGTCTTCACCCCCGTTAATTCTCGTCTTGATGGTATGACGAGTCGTGATTCCTTTACCTTTTTGAGGTAGGGTGCAGAACTATAGGGTCTGGATGTTGGCGCTAGGGTGCGCGCAGAAAGCGGAAAAAAGCGATGAAAATCAACATACAAACGCGCGTAATCATGCTCATCTCCGTACTAGCGCTGCTGATTCAGATCGCAGCGTCAAGCTACGGT
>NZ_LAJY01000112.1 GCF_000963705.1 Elstera litoralis
GGAGGGAATCGCTCATCGTCGGTCCTTAAAGGCGCTATTGCGGCAGGGGTTTGGTGCCGTAGAGAGTGGTTACGTCGCCGCCCATCTGAATCCAAGAGATATGCCGGTTGGCGGTGAGGAGGGGCACTAAGCGCGCATCGCGGAAGCGCGTATAATAGGGCTCCATCCACGCGGCCATATAGGGCTGAAACTTCGGCGGCCAGGATTGGGCAATCCCGCGCGCCTTTTGCACGAACGGCCCCGCCTCTTGATACCCACGAATGACGAGATCGGCCAAGCGCCGCACGGCTCCGCCTTCGGCGGCATAAAGATCCTGCCCGTTGCGGCTGAGGGTTTCCGCCGCCAACACGAGGGCGCTGAGCGCGATCATATGAGTGTGGCGCAAGCGTCGTTCGCGCGGCTCCAGCCCCCGGATGAAGCCTTGTGCGTCGATCCGGGTCAGGAACTGCTTCAGGCCGACCGTGGCCCAGGTGGTGAGGCCCCGGTCTTGCGCCACGATTCCCGCCAGCAGGGTGGCGGTGAAGGCCCAGGCGCGCGATTCCTCGCCGATGGTTTGCGCCTCGGGTTGACTCCAGCGTTCTTTGACCAGGGCACCGAGTTTCTGGAACCATGCTTGCACCGGCTGCACTTTTGCAGGCGATAAGCGCGGCTCATGCATGACCACAAGGGCCGCATGGGCGAGGCCCGCGATGAGATTTTCTTGCTGGCGGTCGGCGGCGAGCGTGGCGGGATCGTCCAGCAATCCATCGTTGCTCGCCCAGGCATTCAGCCAATCCAGCGCGCAATCGGCAATCGTTAGATCGGCGGGGGCGAATTTGAGATAGGAGAGGGCAATCGCCTGCACGCCGCGCGCATAATCTTCGGTCGGCTTCACGGCGGCGCGGTGGCGGTTCTGGGCGTCGGGATCGACGATACTTTGACTGGCATCGGTGAAGAAATCCACGCCCGAAACTTCGCGAACGGTATCGGGAATCGCGGCGCAGGCGTAGAGACCGGCGGTTTTTGCAATCAAGGTCCGGCGTGCAACGACATCCAGCGGCCCTACCATCCGAGCCGGATCGGCTCCTTGAACCGGCGCTGCCAACGTTAGGGTGAAAAGAATCCCGCACGCCGCCCGCACCCAAGCGTCTTTCAGGCGAGTCATCCCCCCGCAGCCTCCCGCGCCGCGCGCTCTTTCTCGCGGTTTTGCCGGAACATCAAAAGACCCGAAATCAGAATGCCCGTGGTGACGATCCCGACGATCAACGTGGCAAGCGCGTTGATTTCCGGGCTCACCCCCAGGCGGACTTTCGAGAAAATCATCATCGGCAGCGTCGAGGAGCCCGGCCCCGAGACGAAACTGGTGATGACGAGATCATCGAGACTAATCGTGAAAGCCAGCAGCCAGCCGGAAACCAGGGCGGGCAGAATTAGCGGCAGGGTAATCAGATAGAAGACCTGCCAGGGCCGTGCCCCCAAATCCATCGCCGCTTCTTCGATCGATTGGTCCATATCCTTCAGCCGCGCCTGCACAATGACGGCGACGAAGGAGAGGGTGAAGGTGATATGGGCAATAGTGATGGTATCGACGCCGCGCCCATTGGGCCAGCCGACCATCTGTTCGAGCCCAACGAAGAGCAGCAGCGAAGCCAAACCCGTAATCACTTCCGGCATCACCAGCGGTGCCGAAACCAGTCCGGCGAACAAGGTGCGGCCCCAGAAACTCGGCATGCGCGCGAGGCAATAGCCCGCGAGTGTGCCCAGCACCACGGCCCCGGTGGCGCTCATCGCGGCGATTTTCAGGGACGTAATGGCGGCATCGATCATCCGTTCGTTGCGGAACAGCTCGCCGTACCATTTGGTCGAAAAGCCCGACCAGACCGTGACCAGCCGGTTTTCGTTAAACGAGTAGAAGATCACCGACAGGATCGGCCCATAGAGAAAGGCATAGCCCAGGCCGAGGAAGGCGAAGAGGGCGACGGGACGGCGGTTCATGGCTCAATGCCCCCCGTGGGCGTGCGGGCTGCCGCCTTGGCTGCGTTGCAGCAGCATGATCGGGGCGACCAGCAGCAACAGCATGGCAACCGCCACCGCCGAGGCCAGAGGCCAATCGCGGTTACTGAAGAATTCCGCCCACAGCACATTGCCGATCATCAGCGTCTCCGGTCCGCCCAACAGTTCCGGCACAACGAATTCGCCGACCACCGGAATGAAGACCAGCATCGAGCCCGCGATGATCCCCGGCACCGAAAGCGGCAGGGTAATTAGCCAGAAGGCCCGGAACGGGCGACAGCCCAAATCGGCGGCGGCTTCGAGCAACGACAGGTCCATTTTTTCCAGCGTCGAATAGAGCGGCAGGATCATGAAGGCAAGTAGGTGTAAACGATGCCGATATAAACCGCTGTCGGCGTGTTCATCAGCGGAATCGGTTCCGAAATCACGCCCAACCATAGCAGCAGATTGTTCAACAGACCGTTATTATTCAGAATACCCATCCAGGCATAAATGCGAATGAGGAAGCTGGTCCAGAACGGCAGAATCACCATCATCAGCAGAATCGGGCGAATGCCCTTATCGGCTCTCGCCATCGCATAGGCCATCGGGTAGCCGATCAGCAAACAGAAGAAGGTGCTCAC